>JANLXK010000536.1:0-7378 GCA_031365045.1 Gemmatimonadota bacterium
CGCCCCAGAGCTCGATCCGCACCGCGTGCTCGGCGTAGGCCGGAAAGACCTCGACCACGTCACCGCGCACCCGGAAGGTGCCGGGCTCGAAGCTCACATCGTTGCGGAGGTACTGGATCCGGATGAGTTCCTGGAGGATCCCGTCGCGCCCCGGTGCCTCCCCCTGCTTGATGTGCACCATCAGCCGGCGGTACTCGACCGGGTCGCCGAGGCCGTAGATGGCGCTGACGGTGGCGACGATGACCACGTCGTCCCGCTCCATCAGGGAGCTGGTGGCGCGGAGACGGAGCTGTTCGATGTCCTCGTTGATCGAGGCGTCCTTCTCGATGGAGACGTCGGTCGAGGGGACGTAGGCTTCGGGCTGGTAGTAGTCGTAGTACGAGACGAAGTACTCGACCGCGTTCTTCGGCAGGAACTGCCGAAGCTCGCCGTAGAGCTGGGCCGCGAGGGTCTTGTTGTGGGAGAGGACGAGGGTGGGCTTGCCGATGTTGGCGATGACGTGCGCCAGGGTCATCGTCTTGCCGCTGCCGGTCACGCCGAGGAGGACGGAGTTCTTGTCGCCGCGCCGGACCGCCGCGGTGAGCTCCGCGATGGCGCGGGGCTGGTCTCCCGCTGGGGTGAAGGGCGCGACGACCTCGAACTTGGGCATCTCCGAAGATAGCCGCTTCGGGAGATGTTCGGTAGCGTTCACTGGCCGATCGGCGGCCCCCCGGGCGGCGTGGGGCGGAGCGAGATCGACTCATCGCCCGGTTCATAGGGGAAGCCGCTGATGATGAGCTGGATCATCTCATCGGTGGTCTTCATGCTCCCCCCCTGCTCCTTCACTTCCCGCGGCGGCGAGTTCGGGTTGTTGGGGTTGGCGGTGGTGTTATCCAGCACCGCCTCGAGATGGATCACCGCATGCGCCGGGAGGTGGATCATCGTGGGCGGCGTGTAGAAGTATTGCCACCGGAAATCCCAGCGCGGGATCCGGATGAGGGGGATGGTGTCCCCTGCCGGCGTCACCGCATAGGCCACGAACGACCGGCCCAGCAGGTGCATATGGGGATTGACGTTCACGATCGAGATGTCGACCGGCAGCTCGAGCTGTGAGCGGAAGGTCATCACCGTATCCGGCGGCACCACCAGCACCGGCACCAGCGGGGCGATGCCGAGGGTGCCGAGGATGATCTGCCCGAGGGGTCGGCGCGGGGGGTGGTCGCCGAAATAGATGTTGACGTGCGATCGATCCTGCTGAGGCGTCCGGGTGGGGCCGTAGTGGATCATATTGAGGAGCAGAACGTTCGCCCGTGATACCCGCCACCCGCCGACTCCCTCCGGCATCACGATCGGCCCCGCGCCGGGGAGATAGTCCGCCACCGAGAGGGTGATGGGGGCGAAAGTCCCGTCGTCGTTCTCGAGGGCCAGCCGCTCCACCCCGTCCATCGATCCCTCCCGCATCTCGGAGAACCAGGCCCCAGCGCGAGGGTCCCGCTTCCTGCCGTGCTCGTAGACGATCAGCGCCCCGTTCATGTGATGCACCAGGGCGCGATTGCCGGGAACGAACTCGATCGCTTGGACGAAAGTGTCGGCCGGGAGCACGAACGGGAGCTTGATGGTGAAGAAATGATCCTGGCCGTCACCCGACAGGCGGATCGGCGCCGGCATCTCGAGGACGAGATCAGGAGCCCCGAGTCCTTCGATCCGGGGAGGATCGGCGAGCGGGGGGAGCGTCGCGGGCGCTCCTTCGGGCATCCCGGCATCCACCCAACGCCCGATCATCGCGATCTCCTCATCCGAGAGGAAGCGTTCGCCCAGGAAGTGGCGGTAGTTCGGATCGGCGGGCCAGGGCGGCATCCGGCGATTGGCCACCATCGCTCCCACCATCGCTCCGTGCTCGCGGACCTCAGCGTAGGTGCTCAGAGGGTAGGGCGCGATGCCCCCGTCGCGGTGGCAGCCGGTGCACTCACGCCGGATCAGGGGGCCGATGTCGGCGTAGAACGTCACCGGGCGGGAGGGGGTTGCGGGACGACAGGCGAGGGCGGCGACCAGGAGGCCGAGGGCCCCGGAGCGTGGGAGGGGTCGGATCACGGGCGCGCGGCGGTCGACATCGCCTTGATCCGTGCCCAATCGCCCGCCGAGACCGGCATCGCCGAGAGGCGGGAGATCTTGACGAGAGCGAAGGCCTTGAAGGCGGGATCGGCCTTGATAGCCGCGAGAGTGACGGGATGCTTGAGGGACTTTTCCGCCTCGAGCTCGACCACACCGCCCCTGGGATCGGCGGTGAACACCCGGGCGATCCCGATCACGGCCTTCTCGTTCCCCGTGTGATAGATCAACACCTGATCCCCGACGGCCATCTTCCGGAGGTTGATGAGTGCCGCGGCGTTCTTGACCCCCTCCCATCGCGTCCGCTTCTCCCGCTGGAGGTCGGCGAAGGAGTAGGTCGAGGGTTCGGTCTTGAGGAGCCAGAACGACATGAGTGTTGGGTGTTGAGTGTTGAGGGTTGGGTGGTGCGATCGTGACGCGGATGCCGAAGCGGACGCGGCTAGGACTTGGCCTTCTACAGGTTCACACGCAATACTCAACACGCAACACGCTCAGTTCCCCGCTTCCCGCCGTTCCACTTCGGCCACCCCCTTCACCTTCCGCATCGCCTTGAGGACGCGGGTCAGGTGCGGAAGATTGTCCACCTCGAGGGTCACGCTGCCGAACATCGTGCCGTCCTTCGAGTGGATCTCAGCGCTCCGGATGTTGGTGCCCGAGGCGCTGATGGCCTGCATCATGTCGGCGTAGAGCCCCCGGCGGTCATCGCCGCTGATGGCAAGGCGCACCGAGAAGCTCTCCCCTTCGGCCTCCTGCCAGTCGATCTCGACCCGTCGTTCCGCGACCGGCAGCGTCAGCAGGTTGGGGCAGTCCGCGCGGTGGATCGAGATCCCCCGCCCCTGGGTCACGTACCCGACGACCGGCTCACCCGGGAGGGGCTGGCAGCACTGGGCGTACCGCACCATGAGCCCATCGACACCCTGGATCTTGATCCCGCGGCCGAGGCGGATCCGGTCGATCACCCGGCCGAAGACATTCGGTTTGGGCTCGATGATCTCGTCCTCGGGGAGCTCGGGGAAGAGTCCGCGCACCACCTTCCCGACGCTCACGTCCCCCTTGCCGAGGCCGACGAGCAGCCCCTTGGCGTCGCTGTAGCCGAGCCCCTTGGCGGCGCTGAGGTGGGATTCGGGAGCGGGGGCCTCGAGCCGGCGGCGCTTGATCTCGCGCGCCAGGATCTCCTCGCCCAGCTGGAGCGAGACCCGCTCCTCTTCATGTTCGATCCACTGCTTGATCTTGTGGCGCGCGCGTCCGGTCCGGACGTGCTTGAGCCAGTCCTGCGACGGGCGGGCCTGCGGGCCGGTCAGGATCTCGATGGTGTCGCCGTTCTTGAGCGGCCGGTGCAGCGGCGCGATGCGGCCGTTGACCTTGCTCCCCTGGCAGCGGAGCCCGACCTCGGTGTGGACGTGGAACGCGAAGTCGATCGGCGTGGCCCCCTTGGGGAGCCGCTTCACGTCGCCGAGCGGGGTGAAGACGAAGATCTCGTCGTGATAGAGGTCGATCTTGAGGAACTCGAGGAAGTCCTCGGGGTCGCGCGCGTCCTGCTGCAGTTCCATCAGCTGGCGGAACCAGCTGAAGTGACTGTCGAGCTCGTCGGGCTTGCCGATGCCCATCCCCTTGTACACCCAGTGCGCCGCGATGCCGTGCTCGGCGGTGCGATGCATCTCCCGGGTGCGGATCTGCACCTCGAAGAGCTGGCCGCCGGGGCCGAAGATGGTGGTGTGGAGCGACTGGTAGCCGTTGGACTTGGGACTCGCGATGTAGTCCTTGATCCGTTCCTGGATCGGGGTCCAGTTGTGGTGGATCACGCCCAGGACGTGGTAGCAGTCCGTGACGGTGGGCACGGTGACGCGCACCGCCATCAGGTCGTAGATCTCGTCGAACGGCTTGTCCCGCTTCTTCATCTTCTGGTAGATGGACCAGAGGTGCTTGGCGCGGCCCCCGACCTCGAATTCGGCGATCGCCGCCTTCTGCAGCTCGAACTCGAGCGGCGCCTTGAGCGTGAGGGCCATCGCGTCGCGGGCCGAGGTCATCGCGTCGACCTGGCCGAGGAGCGCGGCGTAGTCCTCGGCCTCCAGGTGCTTGAAGGCCAGGTCCTCGAGCTCCGCCTTGACCCCCGCCATGCCGAAGCGGTGGGCCAGCGGCGCGTAGATCTCGCGGGTCTCGAGGGCGATCCGCTGTCGCTTGTCGGCGGCGAGCCAGTGGAGGGTCCGCATATTGTGCAGCCGATCGGCCAGCTTGATGATGATGACCCGGGCGTCCTTGGCCACCGACAGCAGCAGCTTCCGGTAGTTCTCGACCTGCGCCTCCGCGGTGGAGCGGAAGGTGAGGTGGGAGATCTTGGTCAGCCCGTCGACGATGGCGCCGACCTCGGGCCCGAAGTCGCGCGTGATCTCCTCCAGCCGCACCTCGCTGTCCTCGACCACGTCATGGAGGAGGGCCGCCACGATCGAGGTGGTGTCGAGCTGCTGGTCGACCAGGATCTGCGCGACGGCGATGGAGTGGCTGACGAAGTCCTCGCCCGAGCGGCGCTTCTGCCCCAGATGAGCGGACGCGCTGACGCGGAGGGCCCGGTCGATCACCTCCAGGTCCAGTCGGTCCGCGTGCCGTTCCAGGAGGGCCCGGAACTCGTTCACGCTGTCGGTCGGCGCAACGGTCGTCACAGCATCCCTTCGTTGGCGAAGCTCACCCAGCGATCCCCGGCGAGGATCACGTGGTCGTACACCGGCACATCCAGCAGGCGCCCGCACTCCACCAGCTGCCGGGTCACCGCCCGGTCCTCGGCGCTCGGCGTGGGGTCGCCGCTCGGGTGGTTGTGCACCACGATGATCCCCGCCGCCGCTTCGGCGATCGCCGCCCGGAACACCTCGCGCGGGTGGACCAGCGAGGAATTGAGGAGCCCCCGGGTCACCAGGACGTCGCGGAGCACCTGGGCCTGGCTGTCGAGCGCCAGCAGGTGGAACTCTTCCACGTCGAGATCGCGGAGCCGGGGCCCGAGGAGCCGGAAGACATCGGACGGATCCCGGATGCGGGTGCCCGGGGAGCGGGACTCGGCCCCCAGCCGGATGCCGATCTCGAAGGCGGCCACCAGTCGGGCCGCCTTGGCGGGGCCGATCCCGGGCCACTGGAGGAGCTCGGCCGAGGGCCGGGCCGCGAGCCGACGCCAACTCCCCCCGACCCCTCCAAGGAGGCGGGTCGCCAGCTCCGGGGCGGTCCCATCGGGCCCTCCCGTCTCTAGCAGAATGGCAAGAAGCTCGGCGCCAGTCAACGCACCGGCCCCGAGGGCCCAGAGGCGCTCGCGCGGCCGGTCGGCCGTGGGGTGGGCAGGAAGGGGGAGAGTCACCCTCCTACGGTAACGGGAAAGGGGTCCCAGCCGAGCACCTATCCTACGCCAGACGGAGCCTGGAAGCGCGTTCGGCGAGGCCGTTCACCACCCTTCGCTTCGCTCAGGGCAGGCTCCGGATCGGAGGGTCACGGAGAGCCACGGAGGATTAGAATGTGGTCCCAAGGCGAGCCCGCCCTTGAGACCACACACACAGTTCTCCGTGTATCTCCGGAACTCCGTGGTGAAACGGCTAGTGAGCGCCGTGGCACTTCTTGTACTTCTTGCCGCTGCCGCACCAGCAGGGATCGTTCCGGCCGATCGGCTTGCCGTCGGGGGTCACGTCGCCCCCGCCGCGCGCCGGGAGGCCGGCGGCCCGGCTCAGATTCGAGGGCGGCGCGCCTCCACCGACGGGGCCGGTGAAAAGGTCATCGGACGTGTGATCGGGAGCGCCGGTGGGCTCCGTCGGCCCACGGGTCGTCTGGGTCGGCGGCCGGCGCGGCGGAGGGGGCGGCGGGGCCTGCGTCACCTGCAGCAGGAGGAAGCGCTCGGTGAAGCTCCCCTGGATGTCGCGGAGGAGGTCCTCGAACATCTCGAACGCCTCGGTCTTGTACTCCACCAGTGGATCGCGCTGACCGTAGCTCCGGTAGTGGATCGCGGCCCGGAGGTTGTCCAGGTCGTAGAGGTGATCCTTCCACTTGTCGTCGAGGATCGAGAGCATCACCTGCGACAGGAGCTGCTCGTCGGCGTTGAGGACGCCGAACTGCTTCCCGGTGTCGCGGAGGTATTCGAGCTTCCGGTCGAACGCCCCGTCGCCGGCCCGCACCGCCACCTCGGCGAGGGCGTCGAGGGTCCCGGTCTTGGCGGGGTCGAGGATCTCCTCGCCGGTCACGAGGTACTGCAGCGCCAGCGCCTGCTGGAGCGCCGGCCGGTCCCATTCGTCGGGCGAGGTCACTCCGACCCAGTTCCGCACGAAGCGGTCGACCGCGAGGCCGACCATCCGGCGCGCCTCGCCGCGCAGTTCCTCGCCCCGCTCGAGGGCGAAGAGCCGCTGGGAGTAGACCACCTCGCGCTGCTGGTTCATCACGTCGTCATACTCGAGCAGCCGCTTCCGGGCCTGGAAGTTCTGCAGCTCCACCCGTTTCTGGGCGGTCCCGATGGCGGCGGTGACGAGCCCCCCGGTAATGACTTCCCCCTCTTCTGAGCCGCTCTTGTCCATCCAGGCCGCGATGCGGTCGGTGCCGAAGAGCCGCATCAGGTCATCTTCGAGCGACAGGAAGAAAAGTGAACGGCCGGGGTCGCCCTGGCGTCCCGCCCGGCCGCGGAGCTGGCGGTCGATGCGCCGGCTCTCGTGCCGTTCGGTGCCGACGATCTGCAGCCCCTGCTCCGGCCCCTTGGGCACGTCGGAGCCGAGTTTGATGTCGGTGCCGCGGCCGGCCATGTTGGTCGCGATCGTGATAGCGCCCTTTTGCCCCGCGCCCGCGACGATCTCGGCCTCCCGCTGGTGATACTTGGCGTTCAGCACCTCGTGCGGGAGTCCCCGGCGCTTGAGCTGGCGCGACAGGGTCTCGGAGACGTCGACGTTGACCGTGCCGATGAGGACGGGCAGCCCCTCCTTGTGGAGCCGCTCCACCTCGTCGAGCACCGCGTTGTTCTTCTCGCGGCGGGTGCGGTAGATCTGGTCCGGCTCGTCCCGGCGCTGGATCGGCCGGTTGGTGGGGATCACCACCACCTCGAGCCCGTAGATCTGCCAGAACTCCGTCTCCTCGGTCTCGGCGGTGCCGGTCATGCCCGAGAGCTTGTCGTACATCCGGAAGTAGTTCTGGATGGTGACGGTGGCCATGGTCTGGGTCTCGCCCTTGACCGTCACCCCTTCCTTGGCCTCCACCGCCTGGTGCAAGCCGTCCGACCACCGCCGGCCGACCATGGTGCGGCCGGTGTACTCATCGACGATGACCACCTGGCCGTCCTGCA
>JANLXK010000002.1:0-2348 GCA_031365045.1 Gemmatimonadota bacterium
GGTGGGCAATACCGCGACGATGCCTGGACTCAGCGTGAACACGCTCGTGCGACAGGCGCTACAGGAGTCGGCCGCAGAAGCCGTGTACGGGATCGACCGGAGGTGCGGGCCCCCCTGAACGTGCGGAGTGCGGAGTGCGGAGTGCGAGGTGCGAGGTGCGAAGTGCGGGGTGGCGGCGGTGAGAGCTCCGCGCAGGATTAGCTTTAAGTAATGAGCCCCGCACCTCGCACATTGCACTTCGCACCTTGCACTCCGCACTCCGCACATTCAGGGGGGCCCGCACCTCCGGTCGATCCCGTACACGGCTTCTGCGGCCGACTCCTGTAGCGCCTGTCGCACGAGCGTGTTCACGCTGAGTCCAGGCATCGTCGCGGTATTGCCCACCGGGCTCCGGCCGGTGATCTCGGCGTAGATCGTGAGGGCCGCGAGGTAGGTGCCGAGCTCGCTGGGATGGAAGTTGTCGCGGCCGTAGAGGGCGAACCTGGGGTCCTTGCCCCACGCGATGCGCCACGCGTCGCCGGCCGGGAGGAAGAGACCCCCATTGGAATCGGCGGCTTCCTTGTAGTGATCGTGGACGGCCGGGAAGGAACTGAGGTAGGCTTTGGCCGGCCATACCATGTAGAACGCCGGACAGGCGTGGTGCAGGTGAGCCAGGTCGCCGAAGAGCTTGGCCCAAGTCAGGAGATCGATGCGGCTCGCTTCGAGGGAAGAGGGCCCCTGCTGCATCACCACAAAGTCCCACGAGTTCGACGCGATCTCTTCGGGCGCAGAGCCTTTCTCCCAATGGTCCTGGAGCCCCCAGTCGGGGTAGGCGAGGGTCTTGATGACGATCGTGTCCCCGGCGGCGAGTCCGATAGCGGCGACCATCGCGGGCAGGTCGTTGACGTAGGTGAGGGAGTTGCCCACGAACAGGACGCGATACGCCCCGGCCGGAGATTCCGGGTCGGTGGTCGAGCCGCAGGAGAGGAGACCCGCGAAGGCGAGGAGAAGGATGGGGGAACGCATCGAGGTACGGTGGGGACGTCTGGCCGAGGACCGGCCGCACAGTCACCCGACTTGCAGATCGACCGCGAGCCGAGCCTCACGCGCTTCACGGAGCTCTTTGACCACCGCCTGGTGGGCAGGATGGTCGGTGTAGCGTTTCAGGGCAGCGAGGTCATCCACCTGGACCTCGAGCACGAAGGGCCACTCCGTGGCGCTTTCCGGGTCCTTGTTGACGCCGGTGGCGATGGCGCGGATCTCCGGGATGGCCCCCTTCAACGCCAGGAGCTTCCCCGCGAGCTGGCACTGGGTCTCGGGGGAAGTGGTGGGTTTCCAGCGGAACAGGACGGTGTGGTGGATCATGGTGGCCCTCCAGAAGGTGACCAGTGACTGGTGACCAGTGACCGGGCCGCGTGGGGAGATCTCGATCGCAGGCCCGGTCACCGGTTACTGGTCACCGGTTACCTGCCCAAGTTCTCCCGCAGGAAGCCCAGGATGTCCCCCCACGCCTTCTCCACCTGCGGGCCGTCGCTTCCCTGGCGTCCCGGCTTCAGGAAGCCGTGGCCGGTGCCGGGATAGACGGCCCAATCGAACTGCTTGTGGAGCCGGTGCATCGTGGAGTCGGTGCCGGGAAGGGTGGCCCCGATGCGATTGTCGCTCTCGCCGTAGACGCCGCGCACGCGGGCGTGGATCCGCGCCATCCCCGCCGAGTCGGGGGGCGGGCCGTAGCAGACCACCGCGGCCTTGAGGCGGGGATTGTTGGTGGCGTAGCGGAACGTCTGGCCCCCGCCCCAACAGAAGCCGATCGCCCCCTGGTCTCCCTTCCGCGCCGACGGCAGCGCGTCGAGGTACGCCGCCACCGCGTCGAGGTCGGCGGTGATGGCGTCGGGGGCGAGCTGGGCGATGAGTTTGCGGCCGGAGTCAGGATCGGAGGGGGAGATCCCGAAGCGGGGTGACAACAGGTCAGGGACCGCGGCGATGAACCCCTGCGCCGCCAGCCGGTCGACCACGGTCGGCTCCCAGGCGGTGAGCCCGAAGATCTCGTGGATCACGAGCATCGTCGGCGCCTTGTCGCGCCGCTCGGGATACCCGACGTAGGTGCGGATGGAGTCGGGGCCGCGGTGGATGTAGATCCACTCGCCATGGGTCGTGGGTCGCGGGTCGCGGGTCGCGGGTCCTGAAGGGCGGACGACGACCCAGGTCGCGCCCGCCCCGGTGACGAGAGCCAGAACGGCGACCAGGAGGGTCGCCGCAGTTCCATTCCGTCTCATAGCATCATCCTCGCGTGATCGACCATGACCCACGACTCACGACCCACGACCTACTTCGAGAACGCCGCCACCCAGTCCGTCCCCGTCACCTTGTCG
>JANLXK010000023.1:0-2341 GCA_031365045.1 Gemmatimonadota bacterium
CGCCAAATTCGCCATGACTGAAATGGCCGCGTCCTTCATCTGATCTTTCAGTCCCCAGCGGTACTTCCACGTCGAGCTCCCGCAGGCCTGACAGACTGCACGATGTAGTGCACGGGCCTCCTGCCAAGCCAGGAGGTCCTCAAAGTCCTTGATGAGTCGAGACGGGACGGGTGAGGTCACGCCACACGCTAATACATGACTCTGAGTTGGCGGTAACCCAGACCGCATCAGGTCGTACCATTTTCGCGTGCAACACCCAACACCCAACACCCAACACCCAACACGCTCCATCAGGAACTCTCCAGCGCCTCCTCCAGCTGCTGCCGCCGGACCAGCTCCCAGTACTTCCCCTCGCGCCGGATCAGGCCGGTGTGGGTCCCTTCCTCCACGATCTTCCCGCCGTCGAGCACGATGATCCGGGTCGCATCCTTCACCGCCGCGAGGCGGTGGGAGACGATCACCGTCGTCTTGCCCGCGAGCGCCGAGCGCAGGTTGGTGAGGATCGCCGCCTCGGTCTGGGCATCGACGGCGGAAAGGGCGTCGTCGAGCAGGAAGATCGGCGCGTCCTTGGCCAGCGCCCGGGCGATGGCGGTGCGCTGTTTCTGGCCGCCCGAGAGGTTGATGCCGCGCTCGCCGAGGAGGGTGTCATAGCCGTTCGGCAGTGACGGGAGCGCCTCGGTGAGCTGCGCCTGCTCGGCGCTCCGCTCGAGCCGTCCGTCGTCGGGCATCCCGAAGAGCACGTTCTCGCGCACGGTGGCGCTGAAGAGGAAGGTCTCCTGCGGCACGTGGCTCACCGCCCGGCGGAGGTCGGCGAGCGAGATCTGGCGGACGTCGATCCCGTCGACCAGGACCGTTCCTTCGGTGGGATCGTAGGCGCGGGTCAGGAGCTCGATGAGGCTGCTCTTCCCGGCGCCGGTGGCACCGACCACCGCGAGCGACTCGCCGGCGGCGAGCGTGAACGAGATGTCGCGCAATACCCAGCCGCGGTCCTCGGCGCCGGGATACTGGAACGAGACCCCTTCCATCGCGATCGCCCGCGGGCCCGCCGACGGGGGGAGGCGGATCGGATCGGCGGCATCGACGATGGTCGGCACCGCTTTGAAGACCTCGTTGATCCTGCTCATCGACGCCGCGCCCCGCTGCACAAGGGTCACCGCCCATCCGAGCGCGATCATCGGCCAGATGAGCTGCGCCAGGTACATCCCGAAGGCGACGAAGGCGCCGAGGGTGAGCGTGCCGGCCATCACCTGACGGCCGCCGACCCAGAGGATGATGATCGCGCCGCCACCGCCGATCATCCCGAGCAGGGGATTGAAGACCCCCGAGATCCTGGCCAGCGCGAGGTTTCGGAGCTGGTACTCGTCGCTCAACCGCTCGAACTCGCTCGTCTCGGCCTGCTCCTGCCGGTAGGCGCGGACGATCCGGACGCCCGTGAGGTTCTCGACGACGTGGTCGGTGAGTTTGCCAAAGTGGGTCTGGATGGCCTGGGTGCGCTCGTGGATCCGGCGGCCGAACCAGATCATCGCGACCGGGAGGGTGGCGAGGGGGAGGAGGACCCAGACTGTGAGCCGCGCGCTGGTGGCCGCCATCATCGGGATCACGAGCAGCGTCAGCGCGACGGTGTCGACCAGGTACATCAGCGCGGGCCCGACGACCATCCGGACGTTCTGCAGGTCGTTGGTCGCGCGCGCGATGAGGTCGCCGCTGGTGTGGCGATCGAAGAAGGTGGCCGACTGCCGCTCGAGGTGCGCGAAGAGCGCGTCGCGCAGGTCCGTCTCGACCCGCCGGCTGGCACTGTTGAGGAGCTGCCGCATCACGTAGCGACAGACGCCGCCGAGGAGCGCGACGCCCATCAGGAAGAGGAGCGCGCGATAGAGGTCCGCGCGCGGCGCGCCGGTCGAGATGGCGTCGATGCCGTGCTGCAGGAATCGGGGCACGAGTGTACGGAAAGCATTCGCCCCCACAACGGCTATCAACCCGAAGAGGTAGGCCGCGCGGTACGGACGGAGGAAGGGCCAGACGGATGTGAGCTCTTGCATTACTTTATAAGCTCACCGGGCGATGGTGCCTGGACAAGTCACCCTTGGAGGGATGGATGCGATATCAGATCTTGGCGGTGCTGGCCCTGGCCACCGCCGCGTGCGGCGGGAACAAAGATGCCGCGAAAGCAGACAGCCTGCAGCGCGACCTCGCGATGGCCCCGGCCGACAGCCATGCCAATGCGATGAATGACCGGCCCAACACGCAGGCCCCGGCGCCGCGTCAGCCGTCCGCGCCGCGTCGGACCACGTCCGCGCCGCTCACGCTCCCGGCCGGCACGGAATTCGCCACCTCGGTGCGC
>JANLXK010000068.1:0-7512 GCA_031365045.1 Gemmatimonadota bacterium
ACTGGCTCCGCGCCAAGGGGGTCACCGCGGTCGTGACCGGGGAGCGGGGCGAGGGAAGGCTGACCCGCCACGGTCTCGAAGAGTACATCACGGACTGTGTGATCCTCCTGGACCACCGGGTGGCCGAACAGAACGCTACCCGTCGCCTGCGAGTGGTGAAGTACCGGGGATCGACCCACGGTGCCAACGAGTCCCCCTTCTTCATCGATGCCGCGGGCATCTCGGTCCTGCCGATCACCTCGATGGGACTGCAGCATACTGTTTCCACCGGCCGGCTGTCGAGCGGCGTGCCCGACCTCGACGGGATGCTGGGGCGGCGGGGCTACATCCGCGGCAGCAGCATCCTCGTCTCCGGGGGCGCGGGCACCGGCAAGACCAGCTTGGCAGGGTACTTCGTCGACGAGGCCGGCCGCCGGAAGGAATCGTCGGTCTACTTCGCGTTCGAGGAGTCATCCGACCAGATCGAACGGAACTTGCAGTCGATCGGTATCGACGTCTCCCCGTGGCTCCGCAGCGGGCGCCTCCATGTCCATGCCGCCCGTCCGACCACCAGCGGGTTGGAGGGGCATCTCAGTTCAATGCTCCGGCTGATCGACGAAAAGCGCCCCCGGGTCGTGGTGGTGGACCCGATGAGCAACCTGGTCTCGGTGGGCACCACCATCGAGGTCAAGGCGATGCTCGCCCGCCTGATCGACATCATGAAGGTGCGCAAGGTGACTGCGCTCTTCACTTCGCTGACGAGCGATGAAGTGCATCCCGGGGAGACCGACATGGGGATCTCCTCGTTCATGGACACCTGGCTCGTGCTCCGGAACCTCGAGTGGAACGGGGAACGGACCCGAACGCTCGCGGTGCTCAAGTCGCGGGGGATGTCGCACTCCAACCAGGTGCGGGAATTCGCCCTGACCAACCGCGGGCTCAAGATGCTCGACGTGGTGCGTGACGGCGGTCGCGTGCTGGTCGGCTCCGAGCGGATGGCCCACTCCACCAGGCCCGCACGCACCGCAGCCCAGCACTCCATCCTGAAAGGGGGACGTCGATGAGCGCCAAACGGACGGTCCCGCCCAAGAAGCCGCGGGTGACCCAGGCCAGTGGGGAGTTCTATGACCTGCGGCTCTACGTTGCGGGGCAGACCGCGCGCTCCGTTGCGGCGCTGGCGAACCTGCGGAAGATCTGCAAGGAGCACCTGGCGGGGCGCTATCGCATCCAGGTGATCGACCTGCTGGAACGCCCGCAGTTGGCCCGGGGGGACCAGATCCTGGCGCTTCCCACGCTGGTGCGGCGGTTGCCTGAACCGATCCGGAAGCTGGTCGGCGACCTCTCCGATACCGAGCGCGCGCTGATCGGGCTGGATCTCCGGCCCCGGTCGCCGAAGACACGTTGAACAGGTCGGGGCGGGCTGAGTGACTCGCAAGCGCTCCGCCGCGCCGCACCGCACCGCCGCACCCGGGCTCCGCGCCCGCCTGGCCGAGGCCGAGGCGACGCTGAAGGCGATCAGCGCTGGTGAGGTGGACGCATTGGTGGTGTCGGGCCCGCGAGGAGCGCGGACCCTCGCCATCGAGGGAGCGACCGATCCGTACCACGTCCTGCTGAACGCGATGACCGACGGGGCGGTGCTCCTCGCCACCGATGGGACGATCCTCTTCGGGAATCGTCGTTTCGGTGAGATCGCCCGCGCCCCGCTCGAAGGCCTCCTCGGCTCCCACTTCCAGCGCTTGTTGGTCGGCGTCGGGCGCACGGCCTTCGGTGCGCTCCTCGCGGGCGAAACCGGGGATAGGAGCGCCGCCGAATTCACCATCGCGCGCGGCGGCGCCCGGCCGACATCGGTCTGGATCTCTCTCTCGAGCATCCCCCTCGGCACCGACCCGGCGAGCGAGGCGGTGGTGCGGATGGCCATCGTGAGCGACCTGACCGAGCGGAAGCACGCCGAACAGGCGCGGCTCGAGCTGATGAAACGGCTGATCACGGTCGAAGATGAAGAACGCCGCCGCATTGCGCGCGAGCTGCACGATGAGACGGGGCAGTCGCTCACGGCGCTGCTCGTGGGGCTCCGGATGATCGAGCAGCAAACTGGCAAGCCGGAGGTGGTGGCGATCGCCCACAGGCTCCGGAAGATCGCGTCCGAGACCGTGGACAACGTTGGCCGGCTCGCGCGGGGCCTGCATCCGAGCGTCCTCGACGACCTCGGCCTCCTCGCCGCCGCACGGCGCTACGTGAGCGACTACACCAAGGCGCATGGTTTGACCGTCGACCTCCGCTCGGAGGGGGTCGGCACCCAGCAGCTCCCGTCCCTGGTCCAGACGACGGTGTACCGCATCCTGCAGGAGGGACTGACCAACGTGGCCCGGCATGCCCAGGCCCGGACGGTGGACGTCGAACTGAAGCTCGACCGCGGCCTGCTCAGTCTCCTGATCCAGGACGATGGGGTGGGGTTCGAACCCCGCTCGACCCGCGGCGAAGCGTCCGGGCTCGGGCTCCACGGGATGGGGGAACGGGCCGCGCTCCTCGGCGGCTCCCTCGACATCGACTCGACGCCGGGGAGGGGGACCACCGTGCGGGCGAACGTGCCGGTCACCGGGCTGCGGCATACGGAGGGCGCGTGACCGCACCGGCCATCCGAGTGCTCATCGCCGACGATCACGCTGTCCTCCGGTCGGGGTTGACGATGCTGCTGGCGGCCCAGAGCGACCTCGCGGTGGTCGGTGAGGCCGGCGACGGGAGCGAAGCGGTGGCGAAGACCCGCGACCTCCGGCCCGACCTGGTGCTGCTCGACCTTTCGATGCCCGGGCCGTCGGGCGGGGAGGTCATCCGGCAGGTCCTCCGCGCCTCGCCGAAGACCCGGGTGCTGGTGCTCACGATGCACGACGACCCCGCCTACCTCGCTTCGGCGATGCTCGCGGGGGCGGCGGGGTACGTGGTCAAGAAGGTGGCCGATACCGAGCTGATCCAGGCCATTCGGGCCGTCCACGCAGGGCGGACCTTCGTGGACCTGACCCGAGGTTCCAATCCGCACCCGCGACCGGCGGAGGCTGGGGGGAAGTCGTTGGGCGAGGTGCCGAAGAACCTGAGCCGACGCGAGGTCGAGGTGCTCCGGCTGCTGGCGCAGGGGCACTCCAACCAGCAGATTGCCGACCTGATCCACGTCAGTGTGAAGACGGTAGAGACCTACCGGACCCGGTTGAGCGAGAAGCTTGGCCTGAAGGGGCGGGCCGAGCTTTACCGGTTCGCCGTCGAATCGGGGGTCCTGGACACGGACGGGGTCGAGCTATCTGGGGAACAGCCGTAAGGGTGCCTCCATGTAGGGTTTTCCCTGACAAATATCCATCTTTCGGGGGATTCCCTGCTTTGTGACTTCTCCCAATCGGTCCTATCTTGTTCCCTGGCTCATTCCAACACAGCAACGAGGGAAAGATGGCACTGCAGGAGCGCGCGTTGACTAAGCCCCCCACGACGGACAAAGCGTCGAAGACGATCTCGGTGGCGGTCATCGAGGACAATCGCCTCGTCCGCGAAGGGATCACGTCGCTCCTCAACCAGCTCCCCGACCTCAGGGTGGTGGCCGGGAGCGACAGCGATGACACCACGTTGCTGGCGTCCGTCGGGCCGCAGGTGGTGCTCCTCGACCTCGGGCTCCGGAACGGCGACTCCCTCCGCGTGGCGGAAAAGGTCCTCAAGGAGCTCCCGACCTCCAAGGTCATCGTGATGGATCTGCTGCCGGTCCACGAGGATATCGTGGAGTTCGTGAACGCCGGGGTCTCGGGGTTCATCATGAAGGACGCCACCCTCGAGGACCTGGCGCGGACGATCCGCTCCGTGGCCCAGGGGGTCAACGTGCTGCCGCCGGCGATGACCGGGACCCTCTTCTCCCAGATCGCGCGCGACGCCGTGAGCCGCGGCCGTCCCGAGGTGCTCGAGTCGGTCCGGATGACCCCGCGGGAGCGCCAGGTGATCAACCTGATCGCCGAAGGGCTCGGCAACAAGGAGATTGCGAGCCGGCTGCACATCGCGACCCACACCGTCAAGAGCCACGTCCGGAACGTGATGGAAAAGCTGATGCTGCACACCCGGCTCCAGATCGCGGCGTACGCGCATCGTGAAGAGGCCGCGGCGCCCTGAGGGCACCGCTGGCCTCCCTCCCCGGTAGTACCTCGCTCCTCCCCCCAAAATCACCCCTTTGCGCGATATCCGGCGCCGCGACCCTGAGCTAACCTCAGGGGGTCCGCCACAGCTGTACGCCGGGTGCCGCCTCGCGGTACAGGCTCTACGAGCTTCCCGGCGACGGCGGACGTTCCTCTTACGTCGGACAAGGTCCCTTCGATGCTTACCATCGCCATCATCCTCGTCATTCTCTGGGCCCTGGGCCTCCTCACGTCGTACACGCTGGGCGGCCTGATCCACATCCTCCTCGTGATCGCCATCATCGTGGTCCTGGTGCGCGTGATCCAGGGCCGGAAAGTCCTCTGATGTCATCCGCGAACGGGGGGAGCAGCCGGTCCCGTTTCGGGGCGCTGCTGCTGATCGCCGCCGGGATCGCCGCGCTGGTCTACGGCAAGTTCAGCTATACCAAGGACTCCCACACGGCGCAGATCGGCGACATCGGGATCACCGTGCAGGATCAGCGTACGGTGAATATCCCCATCTGGGCCGGAGTGGGAGCGATCGTGGTCGGCTCCCTCCTGCTGCTGGTGCCGCCGCGCAAGTGGGGACTGTGATCACGGCCCACGAGGTCGCCTACGCGACCCAGAACGACCTGGGCATCGGGATCCGGGGGCAGATCATCGACCTGCTGGATCAGCGGCTGGCCGATGTCATCGACCTGAGCGCGCAGGTCAAGCAGGCCCATTGGAACGTGAAGGGGGCCCAGTTCAGCCCGCTGCACCTGTTGTTCGACGCGATCCACGCCTCGACCGAGGAGTATGTGGACCTCATCGCCGAGCGGGTGGTGCAGGTGGGTGGGGTGGCGCACGGGACCGTGCGGATGGCGGCGGGGCGGTCGGAGCTGAAGGAATACCCGGTCGGGGCGGTGGACGGCGCCGAGCATGTGGTGGCGTTGAGTGCCGCGCTGGCCCAGTTCGGGACACGGATCCGGCGGGCGATCGCCGAGACCAGCGAGTGGGGGGACCAGGGCAGTGCGGACATCTGTACCGAGGTCTCCCGCGGGATCGACAAATGGCTCTGGATGGTCGAGGCGCACGCGCAGGGTCGCGACCGCCCGACCGCCTGAATGCGGACCTCCCGCACCATGTCCCCAAAGCTTCGCCACTCAGCCGTGCGTCAGCCGGTTGAGCGATGGCCCCGGGACGTGCTGAGCGATAGTGTTGGACTGAGGAAACTATAATGCAGAGAACGAATGGCGCAGCACCCAAGAAAAAGATGTGGGCCTATGGGTATCAGATCTCCCCGCCCCAGCCCGAGAGCCGCTTGGCCGAGATCCAGGTGCTGCTGGACCACGAGCATACGGACGCCAAGAGCCGGGCCCACACCTGGGAGGGGCGCTTCGTCCATGAGGAGGAGGTCACTCATATCCTCGTCGTGTCCGACAGCCCTGACCAGCATCAAGAGGTGAACAGGAAGTTGGAGGCGGCGTTGAAGTCGCTGGCAGCGGGATACTCGATGACCGTCCCACTGGCCGTCGCCGAGGACCCGGTCATCAAGGCCGTGCTCCCCTCCGAGGTCAATTAGCCCGACATTCTGCACCACCCGCGCCGAGCTGTTCGGCGCTTCTACGCAGTCGACCACCCACCACATAGTTCTGGACCGGTCCCCCCTCCGCGACCACCCCGAGTTCCCGGGGTAGGCCGCGCCGTGGCGATCTGCGGGATGAGACGCGCTACTCCTTTCGGATGAGTGCGGCCGCGGAAGGCTCATCCCAAGGGCTGTGCCTCGTTTTTCACCCGTTCGGGCGATAGGGCGTGGACGTGCCGGCCGGTACCTTCGCTGTCGAGGATCTCCTTGTCGGACACGCGAGATCACGATGCAGCGAACGCAGTTGGATCCACATCCATGCAGGGTCAGAGGAAATCATGACTAGTCTCACGAACGATCGCGCCTCCCGCACGCTGGCCCCACCGGGGCTCTTTGCGCGCATGGCGCTCGCGCTCACCTGTGCGGTCGTGCTGTCGCTCGGGTGCGACGTGCACACGCCGAGCGATCCGGGCGCGCTCGCCCTGATCACCGTCACCCCGAACGTCACGCTCGCGGTCACGGCCACTCAGCAGTTCACGGCGGTCGGGTCCGACGCCGACGGCGTGCCGGTCGCCATCACGCCGGTCTGGTCGGTCATCGCGGGCGGCGGCACCATCAACGCCACCGGCCTCTTCACCGCCGGCAACACCCCCGGCGTCTACAACGCCACGGTGCAGGCCACCAGCGGCGGGATATCCGGCACCGCCAATGTGACGGTGATCATCGGCGTCCTGGCGACCATCACGGTCACCCCGAATCCCGACACCCTCGGTGTCACCGCGACCCAGCAGTTCACGGCCGTGGGCCGTGATGCCGGCAACAACATCGTCGCCATCACCCCGACGTGGACGGTCACGAACGGCGGCGGCGCCATCAACGGCACCGGGCTCTTCACCGCCGGCGCAGTCCTCGGCACCTTCGCGAACACCGTGCGCGCCACCAACGGCAGCATCTTCGGCACCGCGACGGTCGTCGTGACCGCCGGTCCGCTGGCGACGATCACCGTGACGCCGAACCCGGACACCCTGAACACCGGGGCCACGCAGCAGTTCACCGCGGTCGGCAGGGATGCCAGCAACAACGTCATCCCGATCACCCCGGTGTGGTCGGTCACCAACAGCGGTGGCACGATCAGCGCGGGCGGCCTCTTCACCGCCGGCGGCACCACCGGCACGTTCCTCAACACGGTCCGCGCCACCAGCGGTACCATCTTCGGCACCGCTACGGTGGTCGTCACCGCCGCCGGGCCGGTCATCCCGCTCGGTCTGGTCGCACCCTACGGCATCATGGCCGGGCTGTCGTTCACCTGCATCACGGGTGGGCTCATCAGCGCCGACATCGCCATCAGCCCCGGGAGCACGGTCACCGGCTTCCCGCCCTGCGTCATCACCGGCGTGCAGCACCTCGCCGACGCGGTCGCGCTGAACGCGCAGAATGACCTCACCACGCTCTACAACACGCTGTTCGGGCTCCCGTGCCCGCCGGCCAACGCGATCGTGGCCGACCTCGGCGGCACCACCAAGCCCGCCGGCGTCTACTGCACCGCGAGCGGCATTGCGGTCTCGGGCACGCTGACCCTCGATGGCGGCGGCGATCCGAATGCACTCTTCGTCTTCCAGGCGGGGACCTCACTGGTCACCGCGGGCGATGTGGTCCTGATCAACGGGGCCCAGGCGAAGAACGTGTACTGGCAGGTGGGCAGCTCGGCCACCCTCGGTACGGCGTCACAGTTCAAGGGCAACATCGTCGCCCTGACCAGCATCACCCTGGTGGATACGGCCAACCTGATCGGGCGCGCGCTGGCCCGGAACGGCTCCGTCTCCCTCG
>JANLXK010000091.1:0-3522 GCA_031365045.1 Gemmatimonadota bacterium
CTGCGCGCCGCGGAACTCACCCGCCAGCTCCTCGCCTTCAGCCGGCAGCAGGTGCTCGACCTCCGGGTCCTCGAGCTGGCCGCGGTGGTGCGCGATATCGAGCCGATGCTGCAGCGGCTCCTGGGGGAGGATGTCGAGAAGCGGATCCGGATCGTCGAAGGGGAGGTGTGTGCGGGCCGACCAGAGCCAGCTGGAGCAGGTCATCCTCAACCTCGCGGTCAACGCGCGTGACGCGATGCCGACCGGCGGCCTCCTCAGCATCGAGGTCTCCGACGTGGTGCTCTCGGCCGAGTACACCGAGGATCATGTGGGCGTGCTCCCCGGGCGGTATGCGCTTCTCACCGTGAGCGACACCGGCCACGGGATGGACAAGGTCACCCAGGCGCGGGCGTTCGAGCCCTTCTTCACCACCAAGCCGGTGGGGCAGGGGACCGGGCTCGGGCTCTCGACCGTATTCGGGATCGTGCGGCAGTGCGGCGGCTTCATCTGGCTCTACAGCGAGGTGGGGATCGGCACCACGTTCAAGATCTACCTTCCGCGCGTGGATGAGCCTGCCTCCGCGGCCGAGGCGGGCATGCGGGACCCGGTGCGCGGGGGGAGCGAGTCCATCATGGTTCTGGAGGATGACGAGGCTGTGCGCCATACCGTGGTGCGGATCCTCGAGCGGCTCGGCTACCGGGTGGAGGGGACGCAGTATCCGGCCGAGGCGCTCAGGCGGTGTGCGGAGCGGGCGACGGCGCCGGAGCTGCTGATCACGGATGTGGTGATGCCGGAGATGAATGGGCGGCTGCTGGCGGAGCGGGTGGCCAAGCTGGTGCCCGGAATCAAGGTGCTCTTCATCTCGGGGTATACCGATGACGTGGTGCTGCAGCACGGGATCCTGGCCGCGGGGGTGCCCTACCTGCAGAAGCCGATCACGCCGGAGGGCCTCGGCAGAAAGGTGAGATCGGTGTTGGACGGATAGTGAGACGGGAGGAGACGAGAGGAGACGGGAGGAGACGGGAGGAGACGGGAGGAGACGAGAGGAGACGAGAGGAGACGAAGGAGGAGACGGGAGGCGGCGGGAGGAGGCGGGAGGAGGCTGGAGGAGACGAGAGGAGGCGCAAGGTCACAGGCGAGCAACCCCAACTTGTTGCCCTTCAACAACTTAGGGCTGTCCCACGAGGTCTCCTCTTGTCTCCTCTCGTCTCCTCCTGACTCACTTCGGGTCGCACCGTACTATAGAGCATGACCGACTGTGCTCTAGCGCACAGCGTCCGTAGTGTTACTGTAGTTCTTTGGTGTCATACCCGGAAGTATCACCCCCCCTCAGGAGTACCCTATGACCACCTCGCGTTTACGCGCCGTGGCCGCCCTGACCGTCGCCGCGTTCGTTGCGGCGTGCGGCGGCAGCGACGGCGGACCCACGTTTGCCTCGAAAGCCGACTCCGCCACGATTGCGACGTTGGCCGATGGTGCCGACAATTTCGCGAAGACCAC
Source organism: Gemmatimonadota bacterium (assembly GCA_031365045.1). Classification (GTDB taxonomy): domain Bacteria; phylum Gemmatimonadota; class Gemmatimonadetes; order Gemmatimonadales; family GWC2-71-9; genus CAMLHU01. The sequence goes on from JANLXK010000091.1 coordinate 1,480, forward strand.
CCTGAATGGTGCGTTCGGCAACCAGTCATCCACCCTTGACGGCTTGCTCTTCTTCTCCAAGGGGTCGAACAAGGTGACCGCGGCGGACCGCGCCAGGGCCATCATCCAGCACGCGATCCGCGAGACCTCGTTCCGCGGGTCGCCGTCGTTCCAGGCCGTGAATGTGCCATCGTTCAGTGCGCCATTCTCGACCTGCACGCCCACCGAGACCGGGGTCGATCAGTTCGGTGACCCGATCGATTCTGATGCAGACGGGATCCCGGACAACTATACCGTGAATTTCGGCTCGGCCTGCGTGGAAGAGGACAGTGCGGGGACCCAACGGGCGACCCTCTCCGGCTCGATCCACATCCAGGACGACAACCTTGGCTTCGTCAGTTTTTCGCTCGGAGTGAGCAACCTGTCCATCAAGTTCGAAGATCTCACCACCCCAGGTGATTTCTTCAAGATCGGTGTGAACGGGACCGAGGCGGCGCAGTTCGCGGCTGCTCTGGCCAATCACGCCACCAATTTCACCCTCAGCCTGACGAACAAGAGCGGCAGCACGACGATCACCGAGTCGATCAGCGAGAACGAGACGGCGAGCTTCGACCCGGACAATACGTTCAGCCTGGCCATCGGCGCCGCCCTGCCGCCCGGCCTCTTCGACTACAGCTCCGATTTCAAGGTCATCGGCGAGAATTCGGGCGGCGCTATTCCAGGGAATTTCCACCTGGCCCTGAGCACACCCACCCCGTTGCACTTCGATCCGGCCTGCATTGACGATATCACCGCGGGACAGTTCCGCGGCCTTCTCAACGGAGACCAGAACATCGGGTTCACCATCACGTGGAGCGCGTGCGGTGTGTCGACGACCGTGATCTTCGGGGATACCCCGGCGACGGTCGCGGCACGGTAAGCGAGAGGTGAGAGGTGAGGAGTAAGAAGCAAGAAGGGGCCTCCAGCGCATCGGAAGCCCCAGCTCACCTCTCACTCCTCACTCCTCACTCCTCACTTCTTACTGTCTCCACCCTTTCCCCTCCACCAGCTCCTGGATCAGGTCGTCCGCGCTCCGCTCCGCCGCCTCGGCCGCGAAGTTGGTCACCAGCCGATGCCGGAGCACCTGGCGCGCGATCTCGTTCACGTCGTCGAGGTCGGCCATCGGGCGGCCATCCATAGCGGCGCGGGCCTTGGCGCCGAGGACGAGGTACTGGGAGGCGCGGGGGCCGGCGCCCCACTCGACGAATTCCTTGATGAAGGGAGGCGCGTCCGCTTCGCTCGGGCGCGAAAGGCGCGTGAGTTGGACCGCGGAGGAGATCAGTTCCTTGCTCACAGGAATGCGTCGGACCAGCTCCTGCATCTGCACCAGCGCCGCCGCGTCGAGCACCGGCTTGACGGTGCCCGCGCGGCTCCCGGTGGTGCGCTCGACGATCTGCTCCTCTTCCGCTCGGCTCGGATAGCCGACCCGGAGCTCGAGCATGAAGCGGTCGAGCTGCGCCTCGGGGAGGGGATAGGTCCCCTCCTGCTCCAGCGGGTTCTGGGTGGCGAGCACAAAGAACGGCTCGGCCAGGCGGTAGGTGGTCCCGCCGACCGTCACCTGGTGCTCCTGCATCGCCTGGAGGAGGGCGGCCTGGGTCTTGGGCGGCGTACGATTGATCTCGTCGGCCAGCACCACCTGCGCAAAGACGGGACCGTGCACGAAGCGGAACGCCCGCTTGCCGGTGGTGAGGTCTTCCTCGATGATCTCGGTCCCGGTGATGTCCGAGGGCATCAGGTCGGGGGTGAACTGGATCCGATTGAACGAGAGATCCAGCGCCTCGGCCAGGGTCGAGATCATCAGGGTCTTGGCCAAACCCGGGACGCCGACCAGGAGAGCATGACCGCCGGAGAGGATGGCGGTGAGCATCCCGTCGACCGTGTCGGACTGGCCCACGATCCGCTCCCCGACCTGGATGCGGAGCTCTTTCACAGCCTGATGGAGGCGGGCAAGCTGCTGGACGTCGTTCATGAGGTGAGGGGTAAGGGGTGAGGGGTGAGGGGTGAGGGGTGAGGGGGACCTGCGCC
>JANLXK010000095.1:0-2113 GCA_031365045.1 Gemmatimonadota bacterium
GCCAGGTGGCCAGCGCGTCCCGCACGGGACCGGGCCGGTCGTCGAGCTCGACCGCCGCGTGGGTGAAGACGCAGCCCCCGGGAACGCTCACGTCCCGCTCCCACCGGAGCCATCCCTCGAACATCGCGCGGACGCGCGGGAGCCCACGGGGGGCCGTCAGCGCCGGCTTGACGACGATACCCCCGAACTTCCCGGCGGCGGCGCCGAGCACCTGCTTCTGGAGCTCTTCCTTCGACCCGAAATGGGCGAAGATGCCGCTCTTGGACATCTCGACCTCCTCGGCGAGCTTGCCGAGGGAAAGCCCTTCCAGACCTACCAGGGAGGCATCCCGGAGGGCTTGATCGAGGATCCGTTCGCGGGTGATGGTTCCTTTCGCCATGGAGTCTATTAAAACGAACGGTCGTGCGGTTGTCAAGACGGCAACGCGGCAAGTCGGCAACAAATATTGCTTCGGTCGATGTTCGGTGTTACTCTTGGCGATCCGAACCGGACGGAACCATGCCGCAGAGCCCGCAGACCGCGAAGGCGAAATTCGAGATGACGAGTTGGGATGAGAAGTCGATCGTGGAGTACGAGGAAGGGCGGAAGCTCACCCACGCCAAGGTGACCAAGAAGTTCACCGGCGACCTCGAGGGCGAGAGCGTGCTCGAATACCTGATGGTCTATCCCCCGGCGCCGCCGGTGCCCTACTATGATGGCACCGCCAAGGAGAAGGCGACGATCATCGCCGACTCGGGCACCGGTGATCTGGCGCGCCTCCGCGGGAGCTGGAGCTTCGGTGCCGGGCACGAGGACAAGCTCGCGGGCTTCGACATCGAGTATTGGTGGGCGTAGCAAGCATCGGGTGGTCGAACAGGACTCATTCGAGTTCTATTTCGACCCGCGACCCGCGACCCGCGACCCGCGACCCGCGACCCACGACCCGTGACCAATACACTCAAGCCCACCGACTGGCTTCTCATCGCGGTCCCCGGACTGATCTGGGGCTCGTCCTTCCTCTTCATCGCCCAGGGTCTCGAGGCGGTCGGCCCCACGGGGGTCACCGCGATCCGGCTCGTGGTCGGATTCCTCACCCTCGCCTGCTTCCCGGCGGCGTGGAAGCGGGTCGAAGGGAAGGACTGGGGGCGCATCGCCGCGATCGCGATCCTCTGGATGGCCTTCCCCCTCTCGATGTTCCCCTTCGCCGAGCAGCGGGTCTCGTCGGCGCTCACGGGATGCTCAATGGCGGCGTCCCCCTCTCGACCGCGATCGTCGCCTCGCTGCTCGCGCGTCGTTTCCCGTCGAAGGGGATCCTGATCGGCCTCGGGGTCGGGATGGCCGGCGCGGTGCTCATCGCGGTCCCGGCGCTCGATGAAGGCCGGAGCAGCGTCGAAGGGGTGTGGATGATCCTCGCCGCGGTGGTGTCGTACGGCATGGCGCTCAACGTCGCGCGGCCGTTGCAGCAGAAGTACGGGGGGATCCCGGTGATCTGGCGGGCGCAGGGGATCGCGATCCTGATCACGGCTCCCCTCGGCTCCCACGCTGTATTGGTGGGGAGGTGGAGCCTGGTGCCGATCCTGGCCCTCCTCGCCCTCGGCGCCGGGGGCACCGCCATCGCCTTCATCGTGATGACCGCGGCGGCCGGCCGCTTCGGCGCCACCCGCGCATCGGCGGCCACCTTCCTGATGCCGCCCGTCGCGCTGGTCCTCGGTCTCCTCGTCCGGAACGAGCGGGTGGAACTCCTCTCGATCGTCGGTGGGGGGATCTGTCTCGCCGGCGCCTGGCTGATGGCGCGCGCCCAGCATGACCACGCACCCGCACCAGCGAAGGAGGTCGCACGAAGCAGCGCATCCAAGGGCGCGTAGGCGCACCGGGGAGTAAGAGAAAGGAACCGTCCCGAGCGACGCGAGGGACCTAGCCTACCCAGCTAGGCCCCTCATTGTTCACGCGCCCACGCGCCCACGCGCCCACGCGCCCACGCGCCCCCCCCCCCCCCCCCCCCCCCCCCCCCCCCCCCCCCCCGCCACCCCCCCCCCCACGACCCCCCACCCGACCCCCCCCCCCCCCCGGCACCAGCCCGGCTGCCCGCGCCTGCTCCGCCGCGCGACGACGAACGCGCTGTCGAGGATGGGCA
>JANLXK010000098.1:0-3592 GCA_031365045.1 Gemmatimonadota bacterium
CCCCTCTCCTGCCAGGGAGAGGGGGTTAGGGGGTGAGGTAAGGCCGGGCTAGATTTCCGCGTATGGCCACCGCCACCCCCACCAAGCCCCCCGTCATCCGCGCCCCTCACGGCACTACCCTCACCTGCAAGGGCTGGGTGCAGGAGGCGGCGATGCGGATGCTGATGAACAACCTCGACCCCGACGTGGCCGAGCATCCGGAACAGCTCATCGTGTATGGCGGGAGCGGGAAGGCGGCACGGAACTGGGAGTCGTACCACAAGATCATCGAGACGCTGCAGCGGCTCGAGAACGACGAGACCCTCCTGGTGCAGAGCGGAAAGCCGGTCGGCGTCTTCAAGACCCACGCCGACGCCCCGCGCGTCATCATCGCCAACGCCAACCTCGTGCCCCGCTGGGGCACGTGGGAGGAATTCCGCCGGCTGGAGGCGCTCGGCCTCACGATGTACGGCCAGATGACCGCGGGGTCGTGGATCTACATCGGCACCCAGGGGATCCTGCAGGGCACCTACGAGACCTTCGCCGAATGCGCGCGACAGAAGTTCGGCGGCACGCTCGCCGGGCGGCTGGTCGTGACCGGCGGCCTCGGCGGGATGGGTGGGGCCCAGCCCCTCGCCGCCACGATGAATGGCGCCGCGTTCCTCGGCGTCGATGTTGACGCGAGCCGGATCCAGAAGCGGCTCGATACCGGGTACTGCGACAAGATCAGCCATTCGCTCGATGAAGCGCTGCGCTGGGTCGACAAGGCGCGGAAGGCGCGTGAGGCGCTCAGTGTGGGTCTGGTCGGCAACATCGCTGAGGTACTGCCGGAGCTGGTGCAGCGCGGCGTCACCCCCGACGTCCTCACCGACCAGACCTCGGCGCACGACCTCCAGCTCGGCTACATCCCGCGCGGAAATGACCCGGCCCAGGCCAAGGCATTCCGGACCCGCGACCCGAAGGGATATGAATCGGCGGTGCTCGACGCGATGGTGGTGCACGTCAACGCGATGCTCGCGCTGCAAAAGCGCGGCGCGGTCACGTTCGACTACGGCAACAACCTCCGGGGTCAGGTGGCGGACAAGCGGGGGCTCGCGGACGCATTCAAGATCCCGGGCTTCGTGCCCGAGTACATCCGGCCGTTGTTCTGCCGAGGGGCGGGGCCGTTCCGGTGGGCGGCGCTCTCGGGAGACCCGGCGGACATCGCCGTCACCGATGAGGAGATCCTCAAGCTCTTCCCGCACAAGGAAGACCTGCACCGCTGGATCACGCAGGCGCGGGAGAAGGTGCACTTCCAGGGATTGCCGGCGCGCATCTGCTGGCTCGAGTATGGCGAGCGGGCGCTGGCGGGCGAGCTGTTCAACCAGCTCGTGGCGAGCGGACGGGTGGGTGCGCCGCTGGTGATCGGGCGCGACCACCTCGACACCGGATCGGTGGCGAGCCCCAACCGCGAGACCGAGGGGATGAAGGACGGCTCCGACGCGATCGCCGACTGGCCGCTGCTCAATGCGATGCTCAACACCGCGTGCGGCGCGAGCTGGGTGTCGCTGCATCACGGGGGCGGCGTGGGGATCGGGTACTCCATCCATGCCGGCATGGTCATCGTCGCCGACGGGAGCGCCGAGGCCTCGCGCCGGTTGAAGCGGGTGTTGACGGCGGATCCGGGCACGGGCGTGATGCGGCACGCCGATGCGGGGTACGAGGACGCCATCGCGATCGCGAAGGAGCGGGGCGTCGACCTGCCGATGGTGAAGTAAGTCTCTAGGCACCGTATGCAATAGCGAGGAAACCCCAAAACCCCGAAAGGGTGTGGGTACGGTCCTCAGCCCACCACCAACGATCACACTCTTAGGGGTTTCGGGGTTTCCGCGCTATTGTCGGTTGACGAATACGCGCCTGCCCACCCACCTATGCCTCTCCTCACCAACATCTCCCACCTTTACACCTGCGCCGGCGACGGCCAGGGTGACGTCGGCCATATCGCTGATGCCGCGCTGGCGTGGGAGGGAGAGGTCGTGCGGTGGGTGGGGGGGGCGCAGGAGCTGCCGGCCGAGTTCAAGAAATGGGAGGTGGAGGACGCCGAGGGGAGGATCGTGATCCCCGGGCTGATCGACTGCCATACCCATCTCGCCTTCGGCGGGTGGCGGGCGGACGATTTCGAGCGGCGGATCAAGGGGGAGAGCTATCTCCAGATCGCGCAGGCGGGGGGCGGGATCGTGTCCACCGTCCTGAAGACCCGCGCCGCGAGCGAGGCTGAGCTGGCGGAACGGGCCGAGGAGATCCTGGACGACGTCGTATCGCTCGGCGTCACCACGGTCGAGGCGAAGAGCGGGTACGGACTCACCGTGGCCGACGAACTGAAGACTTTGCGGGCATATCGTTCCCTGTCCGCCCGTCAGCCTGTCCGCCTGATCTCGACCTTCCTGGGTGCGCACACCGTCCCGCCGGAGTTCAAGGAGAGGCGGGCCGAATACGTGAAGGTCGTCATCGAGGAGATGCTCCCCGCGGTGGCGGCCGCAAAGCTCGCGACCTTCTGCGACGCCTTCGTCGAGGCGAGCGCCTTCAGCCACGACGAGGCGCGCGCGATCTTCGCGGCGGCGAAGAAGCTCGGGCTCACGCCGAGGCTCCACGCCGACCAGCTCACCGCGAACGGGGGGGCGGAGCTTGCGGCCGAGGTGGGGGCGTCGTCGGCCGACCACCTGGAGCACATCAGCGACGCCGGGATCGCGGCGATGCGGAAGGCCGGCACGGTCGCCGTGAGCCTCCCGCTCGCGACCCTTTACCTGAACGCCTCCCCGCTTCCGGCGCGCAAGCTGATCGAGGCGGGCGTGCCCGTGGCGGTGGCCACCGACTTCAATCCGGGCTCCGCGCCGAGCTGGCACCTGCCGCTCGCCATGATGCTGGCGTGCAACATTCAGCGGATGACACCTGCGGAAGTACTAGTGGGCGCGACGCGGTCCGCGGCCAAGGCGCTCCGGCTGGACGGCACGATCGGATCGCTCGCGCAGGGCATGCAAGCCGACTTCACGATGATCGAGGCCGACGACCTGACGCAGTGGCTCTACCACTTCCGGCCCAATGCATGTGTGCGTACTGTGATCGCCGGTAGGACTGTCTGGTCGGCTGTGGGATAAGGCGTATTGCGTGTTGTGTGTTGAGTGTTGGGTCGCAATGCGCCATCATTCGGTGAGTCACATTGTCCCGATCACTGTTCCTCGACCACCAGCAACACCCAATACCCAACACGCAACACCCAACACGCTTTCCGGAGCTCCTTGTGACCCCCAGCTTCACCGCCCCCGACACCGAGATCCCCCCCACCGCGCCGGGTGACGCCCGCATCGGTCACCTCCTCGCCGGCAAGCTCACCACGAGCTCTCGTCCACGGGTGGTGATCATCGGCTTCCCGAGCGACGAAGGGGTGCACCGGAACGGTGGTCGCGTGGGGGCGGCCGGGGCGCCGAACGAGATCCGGCGCTGGCTCTATCGCCTCACCCCCGACGCCCAGAATCACGAGGGGTTCGTCGAGCTCATCGAGCGCACCCTCGACCTCGGCGACCTGAAGTGCGGGGACGACGTCGAGCAGGACCAGGCCTCGCTCGGACTCGCGGTG
>JANLXK010000106.1:0-1322 GCA_031365045.1 Gemmatimonadota bacterium
CTCCGGCACGTCCTGGAGGGGCACACCAGCGTGGACGAGCTTCTCCGGGTCACCGACGTGCCGGTGGCGACCTCGCGTCCCCCGGTCAAGACGCCGACGCCGATCCCGGCCCCGCGCACGACGCCGTCGGCGGGGAGCGCGGCGGTGACTGGTGCGCACCCCCACGGGGGCAATCACACCACGACCGACGTGCTCGAAGGGCTCGAACTGGTCGAGGAGGATGGGGCCCCCGCGGTCGCCCGCGGCACCGCGGGGCGGGGACGCACGGTGCTCGTGGTCGACGATGAGGACCACCTGCGGAAGCTCCTCTGCGACCTCCTTCAGCGTGAGGGTTACATGACGGTCGAGGCGCGCGACGGCGCGGAGGCGATCTCCCGGGTGGACCAGCACAACCCTGACCTCATGCTCCTCGACCTGAACCTCCCCGGGCTCGACGGCTATGGGGTCCTCGCGCAGCTCCGCTCGCGTCCCGATACCCGCCAGCTCCCGGTGGTGGTGCTCACCGCCAAGGGGGACGAGGACAACGAGGTCCGTGTCCTCCAGGCCGGCGCCGACGACTTCCTGACCAAGCCGTTCCGGGCCCGCGCGCTCTACGCCCGCCTCGAAAAGATCCTCCATCCCCGTCGCGCGCTCTAGCGTCGCCCGATGAGCGGCATCGCGGTGCGCTACATCGACGTCTATATCCTCCGGCGCGTCTCCGATGCGTGGGAGCTGCTGACGTTGCGCCGCGCCGCCGGGACCCGTTGTACGGGCGCCTGGGAGGTGGTGCATGGTCACTTGGAGGACGGCGAGCGCCCGGTCGCCACCGCCCTCCGCGAGCTGCGGGAAGAGACCGGGTTCGAGGCCGAGCGGCTCTACAACCTGAGCCGGGTGGAGACCTTCTACCGCCACGCCACCGACGAAGTGGCGTTGATCCCCGTCTTCGTCGCGTTGATCACCGGGGGCCAAGATCCCGTGCTCGGCGCCGAGCACGATGCCTGGCGCTGGCGCTCGCTGGCCGAGGCGGGATCGACGCTCGCGTGGCCGAGGTCGGCCCGGGCGCTGGAGGATATCGTGCGGATCTTCGCGGGTGTGGATGCGGGGCCGCTCGAGGACGTCCTCAGAGTATGCTGATGCGGAAATGGCGGGACGCGGGACGCGGGATGCGTGGGTGGCTCGATCGGCTCCTGTGCCTTGGGGCGATCGCGATCGCGGTCCCGATGCTGATCGCTCCGATGCCGCCGTGCACCGCCTTGCCAAGGGCGGGCGTGCACCTTGCCGGCGACGTCCGGATCTGTCCCGGGACCTACCGGATCGCCGATCCGCGTGGAGGGGGCGTGCTG
>JANLXK010000001.1:0-1071 GCA_031365045.1 Gemmatimonadota bacterium
GATCGACTCGGCCGCCGAATTGGTGTGCAGGGTCGCCAGGGCGAGGTGGCCGGTTTCGGCGATCGTGAGCGTGGCCTGAATGGTCTCCAGGTCGCGCATTTCCCCGACCAGGATCACGTCGGGGTCTTCCCGCAGCGCGTACTTGAGCGCGTTGGCGAAGCTCTTGGTGTCGGTGCCGACCTCGCGCTGGTTGACGATGCAGCTCTGGTGCCGGTGGATGAACTCGATCGGGTCCTCCACCGTGATGATGTGCCCCTTCCGCTCCTTGTTGATCTTGTCGATCATCGCGGCGAGCGTGGTGCTCTTGCCCGAGCCGGTGGGTCCGGTCACGAGGATCAACCCGCGTGGCTTGTCCGCCAGCTTGGCGATGACCGGCGGGAGCCCCAGCTGCTGGAACGTCAGCACGCTGAAGGGGATCATCCGGATGACCATCGCGACACAACCGCGCTGCTTGAACACGTTGCCGCGGAAGCGGGCCAGGTTCTGGATACCGAAGGAGAAGTCGAGCTCGTTGTCGTTCTCGAACTTCTTCTTCTGGTTCTCGGTCAGCACCGAGTAGGCCAGCGACAGCGTGTCTTTGGGGCTCAGCAGGTCGGGGGCGTTGGCGTTGACGATGTCGCCGTCGACCCGGAGCTTGGCCCGCTCGCCCGCGGTGATGTGGAGGTCGGAGGCCTCGCGCTCGATCATCTCCTCGAGCAGGCTCCTGAGGTTCACGGTCATGAGGCGGTCGTCTCCTTCAGCACTTCTTCGAGGGTGGTGACGCCCTTCCGCACCTTGACGATGCCGTCCATCCGGAGGGTGAGCATGCCTTCGGACACGGCGGTGTCGCGGATCTCGGCCACCGACCCGCCGCGCAGGATCACGCGCCGGAGCTCGGGGCTCAGGGCCATCACTTCGTAGATGCCGGCGCGGCCCTTGTACCCGGTGCCGGCACAGGTGTCGCAGCCGGTCCCCTTCTTGTACTCGATCCCCTCGATGAACGTGGGATCGGCCGGCCAGAGGGGCTTGAGCTCCTCGGGGCTGTAGGTGTGGTCCGCCTTGCACTTGGAGCAGATGCGGCGCACCAGTCGC
>JANLXK010000152.1:0-1337 GCA_031365045.1 Gemmatimonadota bacterium
CGATCGCCACGCTCGTCGCGATCCGGAAGTGAGCGGCGTTGGTTCGTTCATCGCAGATCCGGATGGACACGAGAACGAGAACGAGCAGCGCTCGCCCCAGAACCCAGTTCGCGTCTGCGGCCGCCCCAACCGCGGGACCCAGCCCACGGTAAAGACCCAGCAGCGCGAGCAGGAGGTGAACAGATTCCACCGCCAGGGCTAGGCCCGCGGCCAATCGGACGTAGCGACTGGCGTGTTCAAGGATGAGGCTGGAGAAGAAAAGCAGCACCGCGGCAGAAGAGACGAAATGGACGAGTGGCCTGACTAGCGAGGGTCGCATCACTGTAAACAGCAGTTGAGCGAGTCCCAGGAGAATCACGCTGAGGCCGAGGGAGACCGCCACCGCGACTCGTGTGCCCTGAAGCTTGGGCTTGGCTACGGCTTCATGGTCGAGGATCTCCATTTGCGTTCGCCGCCTAGACAGCATGACTTCTGGTGAACAGCACGGCTGACCTCCGGTTACATCGCGGGTTAGTCCCGTCGGGACCAGAGCCGCATTCACAATCGCTTGTGAACCCATTCACCCGGAGGTCAGCCATGCCAAAGCCTGATATGGATTAACCCGTCAAGTCAACCTCGCACCGTCATCCGTCTCGTGGATAGTGGTCTTGGGACGTCTGGAGATGACGGGCCGAGGGGACCTTCATTCGACGGTCGATCCCTCTGATATTCGTGGGTTGGTTACCACCGGTCATCGTTCCGTCAGGGAGCGGCCTCATTCTACTCTCGTGCGTTCGTGGCGTGAGCCGCGAGCACGTAGGCTTGTCGAGGATTCTCCCCGTACCGTGGCCGGCCCGACCCGTCATCTCCAGGCGCCTCGCGTTCTCATTCAGGAAGCGGTCGAAGGTACCCCACAACGACTCGACAAATGGGGACGAATACGGTCTGGCGTCTCAGCAGTCCAGCCCCCGCACCCTCCCGGCCATCTCCTGGTCCGAGGGGTGGGTGTAGACCGTGGTGGTGAGGGGGGAGACGTGGCGGGCGAATCGTTGCGCCAGGTACAGGTCGTGGGTCATTCGGTACACCGAGGAAATCGCGCTGTGTCGCAAGCAATGAAACCCGTACACCCGGTCAAATCCCGCCCGCCGCTGCCACGTGGCCCACGCGAACTGGACCCGCCGCTTCGAGATTCGGCGGCGGGACTGGTTGCAGAACAGCGCCGCGTCGGGGGAGAGGTCCTCGCCACGGTCCCGCTTCCACCGCCAGAACCGCTTGAGCTTCGCGACGAGACGGTCGGGAAGGAACACGTCCGCCGCCCGGCCACCCTTGGCGATCTCCCACCGGACGCGCACTCGTAC
>JANLXK010000180.1:0-4970 GCA_031365045.1 Gemmatimonadota bacterium
CCGTTCGAGCTCGAGCGCTTTCTGTCCGAGCTGGTCGAGGAGGAGGAGCTTGGTGGCGTTGAGCCGGACCTCCCCTTTCTCCTCCCAGACCGTCGGGGTGCCGAAGCAGTAAACCTGCGTGCCGTCGGGCGGCACGCTCCCGACCTTGGCGTTCCAGGTCTTCCACATGACGCAGCGGATCTGGGCTTCGGCGTCCTTCAGCGTGAAATACCAGTGGCCGCTGGCGTACGACTTGAGCCCCGAGACCTCGCCGTGCACCCAGACGGGCCCGAGCTCCCCCTCGATCAGCCGCTTCGCGATCCGGTTGACCTCGGCGACCGTGAGCGCGGAGGAGGCCTCCGAGGGAGCGAAGAGATCGGTCATCGGGCGCTCGTCGCACGGTCGGACGGTCGCACAGTCGCACTGGCGCACGGTCGCACGGTCGCACCCTCATGTGAATACACGCCAGGGATCCTGTGCGTCTGTGCGTCCGTGCGCCCGTGCGTCACGCCAGTTTCGCCGCCTGCAGGGTGTTCACCATCAGCATCGCGATGGTCATCCGGCCCACGCCGCCCGGCACCGGGGTGATCGCGCCGGCCACTTCCTTCGCTTCATTGAACGCGACATCGCCCACGAGGCGGTAGCCGCTCTTCTTGCTCGCGTCCTCGATGCGGTTGATCCCGACGTCGATGACCGTCGCCCCCGGCTTGATCCAGTCCCCCTTCACGAACTCGGGCTTGCCGATCGCCACGATCAGGATGTCGGCCGTGCGCGCGATGGTGGGGAGATCCACCGAGCGGCTGTGGCAGATGGTGACGGTGGCGTCGCCACCCGGACCGCTCTGGATGAGGAGGTTCGCCATTGGCTTGCCGACCAGAGTGGAGCGCCCGATCACTACCGCGTGCGCCCCCTTGGTCTCGATCCCGGAGCGGATGAGCATCTGCTGCACACCATAGGGCGTGGCCGGCCGGAAGGCGGTAGGATCGCCGAGGACCAGCTTGCCGACGTTGATCGGGTGGAAGCCGTCGACATCCTTCGACGGCGAGACCCGGTTCAACACCGTCTCGGTGTGGATCTGCTTCGGGAGCGGGAGCTGGCAGAGGATCCCGTGGATCCTCGGGTCGGCGTTCAGCTCGTCCAGCAGCTTCAGCAGCTCGGTCTCGGAGGTCGTGGCGGGGAGCCGGATGGTGCGGGAATACATCCCCGCTTCCTCGGTGGCCTTCCCCTTGCTCGCGACATACGTCTGACTGGCGGGATCTTCTCCCACCAGCACCGCACAGAGCCCCGGCGTGATGCCGAGCGCCTTGAGCGCCTTGACCTCTTGAGCGACTTCCGCGCGGATGGCGTCGGCGAGGGGAGCACCTTCGAGCAAGCGAGCGGTCATCGGGCGAAATCCACGGCACGGGTCTCCCGGACCACCACCACCTTGATCTGGCCCGGATATTGGAGCTCGCCCTCGATCTTCCGGGCGATGGTGTCACAGAGGGTGGCGGCCTGCACGTCGTCGATCTGGTCGGGGGTGACGATGACGCGCACCTCGCGGCCGGCCTGGATGACGTTGGCCTTCTCCACGCCGGGATAGGCCGTGGCGATCTCCTCGAGCTTGGTGAGGCGCTTGACGTAGGTCTCGAACGCCTCGCGCCGCGCCCCGGGGCGCGACCCGCTGATGGCGTCGGCGGCTTGCACCAGGACCGATTCGGTGGTCTCGTGCGGCACATCGTCGTGGTGGGCGGCGATGCAGCCGACCACCTTGGCCTCCTCGCCGAACTTCTTGGCGAGCTCGACACCGAGTTCGACGTGGGTCCCTTCGTGGTCGTGAGTGAGGACCTTGCCGATGTCGTGCAGCAAGGCGCCCCGCTTGGCGAGGGCCACGTCGAGCTTGAGCTCGGCGGCCATCATCCCGGCGAGCCAGGCCACTTCCTTGGAGTGTTCGAGGATGTTCTGGCCGTAGGAGGTGCGGTAGCGCATCCGGCCGATGTGGGTGATGAGCTCGGGATGGAGGCCGTGCACGCCGGTCTCATAGGCGGCGCGTTCGCCCAGCTCGACGAGCTCGGTCTCGAGCTCCTTGCGGGCCTTGGCGACCACCTCCTCGATGCGGCCCGGATGGATGCGACCGTCGGCGATGAGCGCCTCGAGGGCGCGACGCGCGGTCTCGCGGCGGATCGGATCAAAGCAGGAGACCACGACGGTGTCCGGAGTGTCGTCGATGATGACGTCGACCCCAGTGGCCTGCTCGAAGGCGCGGATGTTCCGACCTTCGCGGCCGATGATGCGCCCCTTCATCTCGTCGCTGGGAAGCGCCACGGTGCTGACGGTGCTCTCGGCGGTCGTTTCGGCCGCGATGCGCTGGATGGCCATGGAGACGATGCGGCGGGCGTCCTTCTGCGCATCGCGCTTGGCGGTCTCGCGGATATCGCGCGCGAGCGCCTGGGCCGAGGCGCGGGCCTCGTCCTCGACGCGCTGGATCAGCTCCTTCTTGGCCTCGTCGGCGGTGAGGCCGGCCAGCCGCTCCAGGCGCGCGAGCTCCTCCTTCTGGAGCCGTTCCATCTCGGAGATGCGATTGGTGAGGTCGTCTTCGCGGCGCCGGAGGCTCGACTCCCGGTCGCCCACGCCCCGCTCGGCCTGCTGGAGGCCGCGGGCACGATCTTCCAGCTCGCGGTCGCGCTCTTCGATGCGGCGCTCGAGGCGCCCTTGCTCGTCGCGGCGGCGCTGCCCTTCCTTTTCGATCTCCTCGCGCAGCTTGATGATCTCCTCGCGGCCCTCGAGGATCATCTTCTCGCGGGCCGTGGTGGCCTCGCGGACCGCGTTGGCGATCATCGACTCGGAGTCGGTGCGGGCGCGCCGGATGATCCCCTCACCGCTGGCGCGCTCGCGCTTGACGTAGAGGAGGACGAGGATGAGCGCCACGGCACCACCGGCCGCGAGTCCGCCCAGGATGGGGAGGAGGAAGGCCTGCGACATACGATCTATCTCTCCACCGGCGCGCGGAGGCGCCGGAGCGGGTCAATCGGCGGGGGCGACCATCCCCCCGGTAGCACGTCCCCCCCGCTTGGGCGGCGGGAGGAGTCTGGCAAGATCATCGGCCAGGGCGGCGAGGCGGGCGGCCATCTCCCGGTCCCCCCGCCTGGCCTGGAACAGCTCATCGGTGATCGCGAGAGCGGCGAGGACCGCGACCTTCTGAGTATCGAGGGTCGGCAGCATCTCGCGCACGTTGATGATCTGCGAGTCGAGATAGGCCGCCACTTCGCGGGTGTATTCGGGGGGGAGCTCGGAGCGGACAGTGTATTCGTCCCCGCCGATCGAGACCTTCACCGCCTGCTTGGGGATGGTCATGCCGCCCCCTCCTCGACGTCACGCTCGAGGAAGGCGAGCCGCGCCACCAGCATCTGGACCCGCTCGCTCGCCCCGTCCAGCCGCGCGCGCAGCGCCAAGTTCTCCTGCTCCAGCTCGGCCAGTCGCTGACGCCCCAGCACCGTGTCGGGGCTCTGCATCACGCCGCCCTTTTCCTTGAAGGCGGCGAGGTCCTGCTCGGCCCGCAGGCAACGGCGGCGCCACGCGGCAAGTTCGTCGCCGACGTGGCGGAGCAGCGATTCAAGTTCGTCGATCGCCGCGAAATCAGGACGCGCGTAGCTGGACACCGAGCTCCTGTTGAACGGCCTGCATCACCTTGTCCATCGCCGCCTCGACCTCCGCATCACGCAGGGTGCGGTCGGGGGCGCGGAAGACGAGCCGGATCGTGAGTCCCCGCGCGCCCGTGCCGAGCTTGGGGCCGCGGTATTCGTCCACGACGTCGAGCGCTGCGAGGAAGCTCCCCGCCGCCCGCGCCGCCGTGCGGGTAAGCTGATCCGCGGTGACCTCGGCCGGGACGGCGAGGGAAAGGTCGCGGGCCACCGCCGGCGTGGTCGGGAGCGGATGATACCGCACCGGGAAGCGGGGCGCCGGGTCGAGCGTGACCTCGAACCCCCACACGGGGGCGGCCCACGGGGGGGCATCGGCCTCGAGCTGGCGGGCGCGCCCCACCACCTGACCATCAGGAGTGACGGCGGTCCACGTCGTTCCCTCAACATGCACGGCAGCATCGGGGTGCGCCAGAGCGATGGCGGCCTCGAAGAGGGCCCGAAGGTCCCACCGGTCCCACTGCGGCGCGTTGGCGCCGTCCGACCAGTGCGGCGGGACACGTGCACCGGTGACCACGGCGGCCACGTGGCGCTCCTCGTGCGGCAATTGCCCCGGGCCGGCAGCGGTGAAGACGGTGCCGACCTCAAAGAGACGGACCGATCCGGTCTGCGTCGCCCAGTTGGCCTCGACCTGGTGCACCAGACCGGTCAGGAGCCGGCGACGGAGGTAGCCGCCCTCGGAGGAGAGCGGATTGTTGAGCTCCACACTCCACTGGTCCTCGCGCTCGCCGAACGGGAGGCTCTGCACTTCGACCAGGCCCACCGCCGCGAGTCCCTGCCGCACCCGGTCGGCCACGACCTCGATGTCGGCATCCTTCAGGGTGCTGACGCGGAAGGGGCGGAGCTCGCTCGGAATGGCGTCGTATCCGTGGATCCGGGCGACCTCCTCGATGAGGTCGACCTCGCCGGTGATATCGGGACGCCAGCCGGGGACGTCCACCGCCATCCGCGCGTCGTCGGGCTTGCTCAGCACGGTGCAGCCGACGGCAGTGAGGCACTGCTCCACCCGCGCCACCGGGAGCTCGATGCCGAGCACCTGGGTGAGACGGGCGTGGCGGAGGAAGATCCGCGGCGCGTTGACGGGCAGGGGCCAGACGTCGACCGGCGGCTCGACCAGCGTGCCGCCGGCGGTGGCCAGGATGATCTCGATGCAGCGGCGCATCGCATCCCCCTGCCCCCACATGTCCACGCCCCGCTCGAAGCGATAGCTCGCTTCGGTCGAGAGCCCGAGCTTGCTGCGGGTCTTCCGGATGCTCCGGGTCTCGAAGTAGGCGCACTCGAGGACGAGGTCGGTGGTGGTCTCCTTCACCTCGG
>JANLXK010000245.1:0-2237 GCA_031365045.1 Gemmatimonadota bacterium
CGGCGGCAGCCACCCCTGCGCGAAAACTGCTTCAAGCACAGGAAAACGGCGGTAGCTTCGACCCGAAGGAGCCCTCCCGGGCCGGATGGGAAAGTCTGTTGGGAGGCGATGTACTCGGTGACATCGGCCGCTTTTTGAACATCGATTTACTCCGCCGGAGCCGTAGCAATACGCAGTGAACCGCCGCCGAGTCGGACCGGACTCCCGGCAGTCAATATCCTCAGCTTCCGCAACGAGGGGCACAACCATGAATGCTGTGAAGCGTTGTCTGGCACTAATCGCCGCGACCCTGGTGGTCGGCGCGTGCAGTGGGGATCCCACTGCTGACGAAGCCGGCGCCAACCTGACCATCCGTGCGACCCCCGGGGCCGTGTGGGTGCGTCGTGACCTCACCGCCGCCGTGCTGCTCGAGGCCATCGACGGCACCGGCGCCACCCAGCCTGGTACCTGGACGGCCGGTTCGCTCGTCGGCCCCGTCGTGGCCACGCGCGACACGAGCTACCTGCCGAACTACACCGGCACCGCAGCGAATGCCCAGCAGTGGATCATTTCGAGCACCGCCGAGGGTGAGGGGTCGGTCACCTTCACCGGCACCGGCGGCAGCGTCACGATCCCCATCCGGATCGCGCCGGCCCTCGATGCGTTCAACGTGACCGTCTCCAACCTGACCCCCGCCATCGCCGAGGTCATCACCGTGACCGCGCCGGCCGGGATCCGGTTCACGGCGGGCACGACGGTGAACTTCGTCAGCGGCGCGCTCAACACCGTGAACAACGGGCTGGCCGCTCCGGCGCTCCAGAGCATGAGCGCTGACAGCACCGTGCTCAACGTCCTCCCGGCGCCGGGCGCCGCGGGCCGGCTGGAGATCACGGGCGTGGCCAGCATCGGCACGCCGACGCTGACGACCACCGCGAGGTCGGATGACTCGGTGTTCGTGCCGGTCCTGTCCAGCGTGGCCGCGGTTTATAGCAACGCCGCGCCGGGCAACAACCAGCGCATCACGCTGACCATGCCAGCGAACTTCAAGTTCCGTCCGACCTCGGCGTTCGATCGTACGACCGACACGGCCCGGTTCTTCGTCGTCTCGCGCTCCGCGGACAGCAACAGCGTCGTGATCTTCCCGTCGCCGGGGGCTGCCGCCCCGACCAGGATCACCGCCGTCAAGTTCGCACCGCTCGCCTCGTTGAGCCTCACGCTCCCGACGACGGCGTCCTTCAACTTCCCGCTTCCCAATATGGGGGCCGATGACTTCTTTGGCGGGGGCGGGGCGGCCGCGCTGGGGCAGATGGCGGCCCCGACGGTGGTCAACGATGTCGCGGTCTATTTCGACACCAATGGCTACCTTGGGCCCGACAACGTCGGAGACGGCGGGATCAGCAAGGAGATGGACTACATCATCACGTTCGCCGCGGCGGGCACGTACACCATCAAGATGAAGTTCACCGGTGCGGCCACCGACCTGGACATCTTCCTGTCGACCATGGCCGGCCCGTCGGGCAACCTCGGGTTCTCATTCCTTGGGAACGGCGCCGAGGAGAGCATCACCTTCACGGCGACCGCGGGTCAAACGGCGATCCTTTCCAATAACTGGTTCGCTGGCCCAGCGGTTCGGTACTCGCGGTACGTGATCACGCGCACGTCCTGATCGCGGCTGACCGCTGGACGACGCCCCCGGGAGCCATGCTCCCGGGGGCGTTCGTTTTGACCTCACCCCCTAGCCCCCTCTCCCTTTCAGACCTCACCCCCTGGCCCCCTCTCCCTTTGGGAGAGGGGGAACATCCCCGATGCGCTCCCCCTCTCCCAGAGGGAGAGGGGGTCGGGGGGTGAGGTCTGATCGAGAGGGGATCGGGGGGTGAGGTACCCCTACACCCTGAACTGCTCCCGGTGCAGCAGCGCATAGAGCCCCCCCTGCGCCAGCAGCTCGGCGTGGGTCCCCACCTCCACCACCCGCCCCTGCTCCAGTACCACGATCCGGTCGGCCCGCTGGATGGTGCTCAACCGGTGCGCGATGATCAGCGTCGTCCGACCGCGCAGCAACCGCTCCAGTGCCTCCTCCACCAGCCGCTCACTGGCGGTGTCGAGTGAGCTGGTCGCCTCGTCCAGCACCAGCACCGCCGGGTCCTTCAGCACCACCCGGGCGATCGCGATCCGCTGACGCTGCCCCCCCGACAACTTCACCCCCCGCTCCCCCACTACGGTCTCGTATCTGAGCGGCAACCGTTCAATGAACTCCTCGG
>JANLXK010000308.1:0-4415 GCA_031365045.1 Gemmatimonadota bacterium
CCAGGCAGGAAGGGATCGCCATCGCGATCGCGCTCGATCTCTCCAGCTCGATGCTGGCGGAGGACTTCGCCCCCTCCAACCGGCTCGAGGTCGCCAAGCAGCAGGCGCTCGGCTTCATCCGCGGCCGCACCACCGACCGCATCGGTCTCGTCGCGTTCGCGGGGGAGGCGGTGACCCAGGTCCCCGTGACGACCGACTACCCGGTGCTCGAGCGCGCGGTGCAGGACCTGCGGATCGGTATCCTCGAGGACGGCACCGCCATCGGCTCGGGGCTCGCGACCGCGGTCAACCGGCTCCGGCGTGCGCCCGACAAGTCGAAGGTGGTGATCCTCCTCACTGACGGCGAGAACAACCGCGGCACGGTCGATCCCCGCACCGCGGCGCGCGCGGCGGCCGCGCTCGGCATCAAGGTCTACGCCATCGGGGTCGGGAGCGAGGGCCAGGCGGCGGTGCCGACGGGGCGGGGACCGACCGGACTCCGCTACGAGGTGCTGCCGGTCCGGATCGACGAGGTGCTCCTCAAGGAGATCGCCGCCGTGACCGGCGGACGGTACTTCCGGGCCAAGGACGCCGATGCGCTGGCGCAGATCTTCCACGAGATCGACCGGCTCGAGAAGACCCCGATCCAGATCACCCGCTACATCCGCTACGACGAAGTGACCAAACCCTTCGTGCTGCTCGCCCTCGGGGCGCTGGCGCTGGAGCTCCTGTTCGCCTCGACGGTCGCCGTGCGGGTCCCCTGATGCTCATCGTCTTCGATCACCCGCTCGTGCTCTGGCTGGTGCCGCTCTGCGCCGTCGCCGCCTGGGTGCTGACCTGGACGGCGCGGCGCCGGCGCATCGGGCGGGCCGCGGCCTGGTCGCCCGAGCTCGCGATCCGGGCGGCCGAGGACGGTCCCCGCGCGGCGTACATCCTCGCCGTCGCCGGTGCCGCGCTCGCCTGCGCCCTCGCCGGCCCGCGCTGGGGCCGCACCTCGGTCACGACCGAGACCCGCGCGCTCGACCTCATCCTCGCGGTGGACATCAGCCGCTCGATGCTCGCCGAGGATCAGCCGCCGAGCCGCCTCGGGCGGGCCGTGCGCGAGGCGCGGCGGCTGGTGCAGGATCTCCAGGGGGACCGGCTCGGCCTGGTCGCCTTCGCCGGACGGAGCTACATCCTCACCCCGCTCACGGTCGACGGGGGAGCGTTGAGCCTCTTCCTCGACGGTCTCGATCCCGGCCTCGCGAGCGAAGGAGGGACCCGCCTCGCGCCGGTGCTCGCGCAGGGGCGCCAGCTCCTCACCGCCAGCGGCGAGAACGGCGCCGACCGGGTGCTCGTGGTCTTCACCGACGGCGAAGGCCATGACTCCCTCTCGGAGATCGTGGCGCAGGCCGAGGAGCTGAGGCGCGCAGGCGTGCGGCTGGTGATCGTGGCCGAAGGGGGGACCACACCCGTGCGCGTCCCGGTGCGCGACTCCACGGGGGCGCTGCTGCAATATCTCCCGGATGATGCCGGGGGGATCGTGCATTCCGCGCGTGATGACCGGACGCTGGAGCGGGTGGCCGACGCCGCCGAAGCCGCGCTGGTCCCGGCCGACCTCCCCGACCAGGCCGGCGCGGTGCGCGACCTGGTGCGCGGCTTCCGTCGCGCCGAGGGAAGCGAGACCCGCACGGCCGACCTGATCCCGCGGGCGTGGATCCCGATGTTGATCGCTTTCCTCCTCCTGGCACTCCAACCCCTCGTGCGAAAGGGCGCGGCGCTGGTCGGGATCCTCCTCTCCCTGATGCTGCCGACGCAGCTCGCCGCCCAGCGTCCCGCCTCCGGGGCCCGCGCGATGGAGGCGGGGGATGCGCGCACGGCCGCGCGGGTCTGGCTCGAACGTGCCGGGAAGGGCGGGGGGGATACGGCGTGGTACGACGCGGGCACCGCGGCGATGGCGGCCGGGGAATACGACGTCGCCCGGCAGTCGCTCGCCACCGCCGCGCGCGCCCTCGATCCTGACCTCCGGTATCGCGCGCTGTACAACCTGGGCACGCTCGCGCTCCGCCAGGCGGCCACCGACACGGCCCACCGCGACGCGCTCCTCAAGGAGGCCGAGGGAGATCTGCGGGAAGCGCTCCTCGTGCAACCGGGATCGGCGCGGGCCAAGTGGAATCTTGAGCTCGCGGTCCGTCGCCAGCCGCCGCCGCCACCACAGCCGCAGGGAGGGGGCGGGAACCCACCGCCCACGCCGCCCTCGGAGCAGGGTCCGCCACCGCCCCCGCAGCCGCGTCCGGCCAGTCAGGCGCTGACGCCGGGGCAGGCCGAACAGATCCTCAACTCGGTGGAGCGCGAGGAGCGTGATACGCGCGCCCGCCATCAGCGTCGCGGGCGTGCCGGCGGCGGCACGGAGAAGGACTGGTGATGCCGGGCGCGCTCCCGCTCCTCGCCCTGCTGCTGCAGGGATTGTCGATCACCGCGACCGCGGGTGTCGACCGCGATCGCGTGGCCGTCGGCGACCAATTCACGTACACGATCTACGCCAGCGCCGACGGCCCCGGCTCGCTCACGCTCATCACCCCGTCGTTCGACGGGCTCGAAGTAGTGCAACGGAACGAGCGCCGGGAGGTCGGCATGAGCGGTGCCCGGAATCAGGTGTGGGAATTCAAGCTCCGCGGCCACGCGGTCGGCCGCTTCACCCTTGGCCCCGCGCAGATCGTGCAGGGCGGGATCATCGCGCAGGCGCCGGCCGTCGATGTCGAAGTCCTGGTCGACGGCACGGGGGTCGCGTCCCAGCTCAACCCGCGGCTCCGCGCCCTGCTTACGGCGGCGATCCCTCCTGACAGCGGGGCCGCGGTGACGGTGCTCCTCTCGGCCGAGCAGGTGCTCGTGGGCCAGCAGGTGGACGTGGTGACCGCCGCGTGGTTCCCCCGCGACCTGCGACTCCGCCTGCGCCGGCAGCCGACGCTCGAGCCCCCCGATTTCACCGGGGTCTGGAGCTATCCGCAGCCGATCCCGCCGGGGATCGCCGAGACGCGGCGGGTCGGTGACACCTGGTACGACGTCTTCATCTATCACTCGGTGATCTTTCCCATCACCCCGGGCCCGGTGGTCGGGACCGAGGCGGTGCTCCGCTACAGTGTGCCGCTCGCCTTCCAGTTCTTCAGCCAGGAAGAACGGTTCGACTTGAAGAGCGCGGTCCCGCGGATCGTGGCGCTCCCGTTGCCGACCGACGGACCGCCGAGCGGATTCGACGGGGCGGTCGGGAGCGGACTGGTCCTGACGCGGGAGATCGAGGGCAGTCCGCGCGCCGGCGAACCGGTGGGGGTGCGATTCGTGCTGAGCGGCCGGGGCAACGTGGCGCTCTGGCCGCCGCCGTTCCTCCGGTGGCCGGACGGGCTGCAGGTCTATCCCGAAGGCACGGACGAGAAGCTCGACGCCGTGGCCGGTGAGTTGGGCGGGACCAAGATCTTCCGATATCTGGTGGTCCCGGATTCGGCCGGCGTGCTGCCGATCCCGACGGTGACCTACCACTTCTTCGATCCCGGACCTTCCACCTACCAGACCACCGGGGTGGCCGGGCTCCGGCTGCCGGTGGCGCCACCCCTCTCGTCGGTCGCGTCACGCGCCGAGCCGCCGCCGCTGTTGCTCCGGCCCACGGCGCCGGTCCCGTGGCAGGTCGCGCACGCGCTCCCCTGGTGGGGCGGAACGATCGTGTGGCTCTTCTTCCCGATCGTGTATCTGCTGCTTCGTCTCCCGCGCCGGGTCCGAAGCGCGGCGGCACGGGAGGCGCGACTTCCTCCTTGGCTCGAGGCGCAGCATCGCCTCGAACGTGCGCTCGCCGCGCTCCTCAGTGAAGGGGCGTCGGATCCGGCCGACCTGACCCGCGCGCTCCGGGAGGCGGGGGCCGATCCGGCCTTCGCGGACCGCGTCGTCACGGTGCGCGACCGCCTGGGGGCGGAGCGATTCTCGCCCGCCGGTGGGGTGCTCCCCGCGACGTTGCTCGCGGAGTCGCGGGCCGTCGTCGCGACGCTCGAGAAGCTGGCCCATCGGGGACGTGGCGTGGCGCTCAAGGTGAGTGTGATCGCGGGACTCTTGGGCCTTGCGATCCCGGCGTCCTCGCAGCAGGTGCCAGCCGAACGATTGTACGAGACCGGCGCGTATCGCTCGGCCATGGAGGTGTTCACGCTCCGCGCCGCCGCGGCGCCTCAGGTGGTGGCCAACTGGTACGGACTCGGTGCCGCGGCCTACAAGGTCGGGAACGATGGCGTGGCGGTGGCGGCGTGGACCCGCGCCGCCCGTCTCGCCCCGCGCGACCGGTCGCTCGCGCGTGCGATGCTGCTCCTCCCCGCGCCCGACCCGGCGTCGGCGGAGTGGCGCGGGGTGCTGCCGTTCACCAGTGAGGAGTGTTTCCTCGTGGCCGTGGTCCTTTGGCTCGCGGCCTGGGGCGGCGCGCC
>JANLXK010000321.1:0-2211 GCA_031365045.1 Gemmatimonadota bacterium
AGCTCGGTGTTCATGCGGACTGGTCCGCGAGTTCGAGCGCACCATAGGGCAGGGGGGGCTCGTCGGCCGGAGTCGCACCCTCCTGCTCCCCGGGAATGCCGCCCTCCGGCCCGCGGCGGCCGAGGGCCGACCGCCCCCCCATCGCCTCGGCCAGGGCGAACCCCACCAGGAGTCCCACCCCGAGCCCCATCGCGCCCCACAGCATCAGGTCGCCCTGTCGTTCCGATCGCCGCACCGGTGCTCCTCCGAAATGCCGAAAGTCCAATATTCCGATTAAGTTAACACGAGCCTGCCGCACGGCGCAGGCGCAGTTGCGAACTTTCTTCGCCTTCTTGCCCTTCACGCCTTCAGGACCGATCCGATGAGCGACGAACGCGAATTCGTGACCTTCTGGGATCTCGTCCGTTGGTCCCTCCCGACGGTCCTGGTGCTGCTGGGTGTCCTCTTCTTCTTCCTCCACCCTGATGCCGCTCCCGCAATGGTGGCCGCGTTGACGACGCCGTGACCCAGCTCCGCATCACCCTCCCTGACGGGAGCATCCGCGAACTTCCCGCCGGCAGCAACGCCCGCGACCTGGCCCTGGCCATCGGGCCCGGCCTGGCCAAGGCGGCGCTCGCCGTGCGAGTCAACGGTCAGGTGCGCGACCTCGGCCGCCCGCTCGAGGATGGCGCGACGGTGTCGCTCCTCACCGACCGTGACCCCGACGCGCTGGAAGTGCTGCGCCATTCGGCCGCCCACATCCTGGCGACGGCGGTGCGCGAGCTCTTCCCCAACGCCGGCATCGGCTTCGGGCCGCCGATCGAGGACGGGTTCTACTACGACTTCCAGCTCGACCGCCCCTTCACCCCCGAGGACCTCGAGAAGATCGAGGCGAAGATGGCCGAGGTGGCCAAGGCGGACTATCCCTTCGTGCGGGAAGTGGTGGATCGGGGAGAAGCGAAGAAGCGCTTCAAGGACGACCCCTTGAAGCTCGAGCGGATCGACGACCTCGGCGCCGACGAGACCATCACCGTGTACACGGATGGTCCCTTCGTCGACCTCTGCCGTGGCCCCCACGTGCCGAGCACGTCGCGGCTCAAGTTCTTCAAGCTGTTGAGCATCGCCGGGGCGTACTGGCGGGGTGATTCCCGCAACCAGATGCTCCAGCGTATCTATGGTACGGCCTGGTTCAAGAAGGAGGACCTGGAGGCCTATACCCATCGGCTCGAGGAGGCCAAGAAGCGGGACCACCGCCGGGTGGGGAAGGAGCTCGACCTCTTCCACTTCTTCCCGGTGGCGCCGGGCGCCGCGTTCTGGACCGACCGCGGCACGGCGATGTACAACGTGATCAACGAGTACCTCCGCGAGCTGCAGCGCGACGGGTATCAGGAGATCAGGACGCCGCTGCTCTACCACAAGGCGCTCTGGGAGCAGTCGGGGCATTGGGGGAAATACAAGGAGAACATGTTCCTCGTCCTCGACAACGAGACGGGGGAGCACGACATGTCTCTCAAGCCGATGAACTGCCCGTCGCACCACCTCTACTTCTCGTCGCGGCGGCACAGCTACAAGGAACTCCCGGTGCGGTTCAGCACGTACGACGTGCTGCACCGGAACGAGGTGAGCGGCGCGCTCTCGGGGCTCACGCGGGTGCGGCAGTTCTCGCAGGACGACTGTCACATCTACCTGATGGAGTCGCAGATCCCGGCCGAGGTGAAGCGGATCGCCGACTTCATCCTGGCGTACTACAAGACCTTCGGCCTCCAGTCGAAGCTCAAGTTCGCCACCCGGCCCGAAGTGCGGATCGGCGACGACGAGCTCTGGGACCGCGCCGAGGCGAGCCTCAAGGCGGCGCTCGAATCGACCGGGCTTCCGTATGAGCTGAAGCCGGGGGACGGAGCCTTCTATGGACCGAAGATCGACTTCGACGTGTACGACGGGATCGGGCGGGCGTGGCAGCTGGGGACCATCCAGCTCGACTTCAACGCGCCCGAACGGTTCGACCTCACCTATGTCGGTGAGGACAATCATCCGCATCGGCCGGTGGTGATCCACCGGGCGGTGAGCGGCTCGTTCGAGCGCTTCATTGCGATCCTGATCGAGCACTTCGCCGGGGCGTTCCCGCTCTGGCTCGCGCCTGAGCAGGTGCGAGTGCTCCCGATCAGCGATGCGCAGGCGGAGGGGGCGCGCGCCGTTGTGGCCGCGCTCCGCGCGGCGGGGATCCGCGCCACG
>JANLXK010000333.1:0-9602 GCA_031365045.1 Gemmatimonadota bacterium
CAGTTCGACGCCGACGACCTCGGCACCCAGCCGATGCGCTTCTTCGTGGTGGAGTACCTCCGCGAGGCGGCCTTCGAGATGCTCGAGGACGAGCTTCCCTACGTCTTCCAGGCCGAGGTGGAGGAATTCCGCGAGGAGCGGACCCCGGTGTACATTCGGACGACGCTCTTCGTCGAAACGCCGTCGCAGAAGGGCATCCTGATCGGCGACAAAGGCCGCACCCTCAAGGCGATCGGGGTCAAGGCCCGCGCCCGGCTCGAACACCTCCTGGGCCGCCCGGTCTATCTCGAAACGTGGGTCAAGGTGCTCCCCAAGTGGCGCAAGAACGCCGACGCCCTGGCCCGATTCGGCTTTCCACGTACCCCCGAGGAACCCTCGTGACCCTCGCCCCTGAACTGCTCGAGATCATCGTCTGCCCCAAGTGCAAAGGTGATCTCGAATACCGCCAGACCCCGGCGGAGACGCTGGTCTGCCCGGTCTGCCGGCTGGAGTATCCGGTCGAGGACGGGATCCCCATCCTCCTGATCGACGAGGCCCGCCCGCTGTGAAGCTTCGGTACGCCCTGCTGCTCGCGATCCCCGCGAGCCTCCTCTCCGCCTGGCTGCACGCTCCACCCCTCCTCGTCTTCATCCTCGCCTGTGTGGCGGTGCTCCCGCTCGCCGGCATCATGGGCGACGCGACCGAACACCTCGCGGTGCGCACCGGTCCCACGATGGGCGGGTTCCTCAATGCCACCTTCGGCAACGCCGCCGAGCTGATCATCGCGATCGTGGCCCTCCGCGCGGGGCTGGTGGAGCTGGTCAAGGCCTCGATCACCGGTTCCATCCTCGGCAACCTCCTCCTGATCCTCGGCCTTTCGCTCGTGGCGGGCGGGACCCGGAAACAGACCCTCACCTTCAACCGCACCGCGGCGAGCATGAGCGCGGGGATGCTGGCCCTGGCGGTGGTGGGCCTGGTCTTCCCGGCGATGTTCCACGGCCTCCACCCGGTGGGGAGCGAGGCCACGGAGCTCCTGATGGCCGAAGGGGTCGCCCTGATCCTCCTCGCCACCTACGCCGCGTCGCTGGTCTTCTCCCTCAAGACCCACCAGCGCCTCTTCGGCGGCGAGCCCCATCCGCTCGAGGTCGAACCGTGGCCCGTGGGGAAGGCCGTCGTCATCCTCGGCCTCGCCACCGTCGGGGTGGCCTTCGAGTCCGAGATCCTCGTCCACGCCGTGCAGTCGGTGACCGAGACCCTGGGGTGGTCGCAGACCTTCCTCGGCCTCATCATCATTCCGCTCATCGGCAACGCGGCCGAGCACGCCACCGCCGTGGTGGTGGCGCGGAAAGGGCAGACCGACCTGGCGCTCCAGATCGCCCTCGGATCGAGCACCCAGGTGGCACTCCTCGTGGCGCCCCTCCTGGTGTTCATCGGGGTGCTCATGGGACAACCGATGAACCTCGCCTTCAGTACCTTCGAAGTGTTGGCGGTGGCGCTGGCAACGATCGTGATCTCCATCGCGGTGCAGGACGGAGAATCGAACTGGTTCGAGGGCGTGCAATTGCTGGCGGTCTACCTCATGGTCGGGATCGCCGCGTTCTTTGTGTGAAGGCAGGTGCGTGATACTTGGTACCTGGTACGTGGGGTGTGGGGTGCACGAGGTGCAAGCCGAACACCCCCAAGCACCACGTACCACGTAACACGTACCATGCACCCTCAGTTTGACTTCCCCGAGGAAAACCCGTAAGTTGCTATGATGCAGCAAGTTACGGGGTCGCGACGGTGCTGAACCGCTCCATCATCCTCTACTTTGCGCCCGATGGGCGCACCGCACCGGCATTCTTGACGGCGTGGGGGGAGAGCCGAGGCTACCCGCTCCTGGCCATGGGCGGGGAAGGGGAGGTCGAGCAGTATCTCCTGCGCGGGTCCCGCGCGTACGTGGTGCTGGATGGTTCGGCCGGCACGACGGTCGTGGGTGAACTGATCCGTCGGCTCAAGACCGACCCCTACACGGCCGTGGCCCCGCTGGTCCTCCTGTTGCCGCGCCACGAGACCACCGAGATCGCCGGGTTCTTCGATGCGGGGGCGGACGAGGTGCTCACCCCCCTCCTCGATATCCCGGAGCAGCGGGCCCGGCTCGACGCGATGGTGGTGCGCTCCGAGCGCTCCGTGGCGGTGCATCCGTCGACCCGCCTCCCCGGGACGACCGAGATCGAGCGGGCCATCCGCCGGCACCTGGCGGGCGAGGACGGGTTCGCCGTCTGCTATGCGGACCTCGACCACTTCAAGGAATTCAACGACCGCTATAGTTATTACGACGGCGACCGGGTGATCCTGATGGTCTCGCGGATCCTGCACGACGTCGTGAAAGGCGTGGTGGGATCGCCGGGGTTCGTGGGGCACATCGGCGGCGATGACTTCATCTTCATCCTGCCGCAGCCGTTGATCCACGAGGTGTGCACCGAGATCCTGCACGTCTTCGACACGCTGGTGTCGTTCCAGTATAATGAGCAGGACCGCCGGTCAGGTTACTTTTTCGGGAAGGACCGCCGGGGCCAACTGCACCGGGTGCCGCTGATGACCCTCTCGATCGGGATCGTCACCAACAAGCACCGGAAGTTTACCCACCCGGCGCAACTGAGCGAACTGGCCACCGAAATGAAGAGCTACGCCAAGACGCTGCCGGGATCGGTCTTCGTGGTCGACCGCCGCCAGCCCGGGGATCCGGAAGAGCAGCTGCCGGCACCGCATGCGACCGCCGAGGGGACCGAGCGATGAACGTTGCCTGCCCCACCTGCGCGACCACGTACCGCGTCGACCCCGCCAAAATCCCGGCCACCGGGGTCCGGGCGCGGTGTCAGGTGTGCGCCGCGGTCTTCCCGGTCTCCACCAACGGGGCCGCCCCCTCGCCTCGGCCCTCGACCGTCGCGGGCGCCCCGGCCCAGCGACCGGCGATCCCCTCGGGCCTCCGGCCATCGGCGGCACACACAGCGCCAGCGATCGCTCCGTCGCCCCCGGCGGCCCCCGCGCGACCGGTGGCCCCGCCCCCCGTTGCGGCACCGGTCGCTCCGCCCGCGGCACCGAAGCCCCCGGCAGCACCTCCGCCGGCGCCGACCCCGGTCGCGCCTCCGGTCATGGCTCCCCCAGCCCGGGTGGCCCCGCCGGCACCCCCCGCGGCGGCTCCCAAACCCGCGGCCGTGCCGGCAGGACGTCCCCTCAATCCCTTCCTGGCCAACGATCCCGCCACCAGGGCGCGGCGGCTGGCCCGGGCCCTGGTGTCGGACCTGGTGGTCTACAACACGGCGCGTCGCGACACCGCGCTCAAGGCGGGGACGCTCAAGGAAGAGTTCGCCGAGGAGATCAAGAAGAGCTTCGAGGAGTATGAGCTGCAGATCGGCAAGGAGCTGGCAAGCTCCACGACCTATTTCAACGACGCGCTCAACGAGATCCTCGCGGGCGGGCAGAAGGTGTACTGACGTGGTGAGGGGTGAGGAGTAAGGGGTAAGGGGGGGTGCTCCGGATCGGGGGCGCCCCCTCACTCCTTACCCCTCACCCCTCACTCGTCACCCTCGACTCTAACCCGTTGGCTCCATTAGATTTCCGGCATGCCAGCCCTCACTGACTCCCTCAATGACCTCGAGCACCGCGTTGCGGAGCTCCGGAGGTTCCTTTGACCTCGACACCAAACAGCGCCGGCTGACCGAGCTCGAGGCCCGCCAGTCCGATCCCGCGTTCTGGAACGACCAGAATGCCGCAAAGACGGCGGTGCAGGAGGTCAAGCAGCTCAAGGGGTGGCTCGGGCCGTACGCCGACATCCAGGGGCGCTTGGTCGCGACCCGCGAGATGGCCGAGATGCTCGCCAGCGAGCCCGACGCAGGGCTGCAGGGGGAGCTGGAGCGCGAGGCCGAGGCCCTGACGGTGGCCCTGGAGGAGTACGAACTCAAGGCGATGCTGCGCGGCCCGGACGACGCCGGGAACGCCCTCATCACCATCCATCCTGGCGCCGGCGGCACCGAATCGCAGGACTGGGCCGAGATGATCATGCGGATGTACGACCGCTGGGCCAAGCGCCACGGATTCGATGTGGCGGTCCTCGATCTCCAGCCGGGTGAAGAAGCCGGGATCAAATCCGCCACGATGGAGATCAAGGGCCAGTACGCCTACGGATTCCTCAAGGCCGAGAAGGGGGTGCACCGCCTCGTGCGGATCTCCCCCTTCGACTCGCAGGCGCGGCGGCACACCTCGTTCGCGTCACTCTTCGTCTATCCCGACATCGACGACACCATCGAAGTGGACCTCCGCGACGAGGACATCCGGATGGACGTCTTCCGCGCCTCCGGCGCCGGTGGACAGCATGTCAACAAGACCTCCTCGGCCGTGCGCCTGACCCACATCCCGACGGGGCTGGTCGTGTCGTGTCAGCAGGAGCGGAGCCAGGGGAAGAACAAGGCGACCGCGATGAAGATGCTGCGCGCCGCCATCTACCAGATGAAGCTCGACGAGCAGAATGCCGCCAAGGCCCTGGTCGAGGCCACCAAGACCGACAACTCGTTCGGCCACCAGGTGCGAAGCTACGTCTTTCAGCCGTACACGATGGTCAACGACCACCGCACCGAACTCAAGCTCACCGACGTCCAGAAAGTGATGGACGGCGACCTCGACCCTTTCATCCAGGCCTACCTCAAGAAGTTCGGCGGAGAGAGCGCATGAGCGAGGACCGGTCGTTCGTCGAGGCGCACCGTCGCGAGACCCGGGCCAAGATCGAGGCCCTGGGCGTCGCTCCCTTCGCGTACCGCTATGAGCGGACCCACTCCGCCGCGGAGGCGTTGGGACTGTACGAGGACGCGATGGGCGAAGGAGGACCTGAGGTCGCCGTCGCCGGGCGGGTCGTCTCCTGGCGGAGCCAGGGAAAGACCGCTTTCGGTCACCTCGAGGACGGAATGGGCCGGATCCAGGCCTATTTCCGGAAGGACGCCCTCGAGTCGACCTTCGAGCTGGTGAAGCTGCTCGACCTGGGCGACCACGTCGGCGTCCGGGGCACGCTCTTCCGGACCAAGACCGGCGAGGTGACCGTCAAGGTTGCGTCGTTCGAGCTGCTGGCGAAGAGCCTGCGCCCGCTGCCGTTCCCCAAGACCACCGACGACGGGGTGGCGCACGGCGGGCTGACCGATGCCGAGGTCCGCTATCGCCAGCGCTACGCCGACCTCGCGGTCCACCCCGAGGTGCGGGAAGTGTTCCGCCTGCGGAGCCGGGTGGTGAGCTCCATCCGCCGCTTCCTCGACGCGCGTGGCTTCCTCGAGGTCGAGACGCCGGTGCTGCAGCCGCTCTACGGCGGGGCCACGGCGCGCCCCTTCGTGACCCACCATCACGCGCTCGACATGCCGCTCTTCCTCCGCATCGCCGACGAGCTGTACCTCAAGCGCCTGCTGGTCGGCGGATTCGAGCGGGTGTACGAGATCGGGCACGATTTCCGGAACGAAGGGCTCGATCGGACCCACAATCCCGAATTCACGATGCTCGAGTGGTACCAGGCCTACGCCGACTACAATGACGTGCGGGCGATGTGCGAGCTGCTGCTCAACGGTCTCGTGGTGGAGGTGACCGGGGGCGCGCCGGTGCTGGCCCGCGACGGGGTGACCCTCGATTTCACCATGCCCTTCCGCAGCGTGACCTTCGTGGACGGTATCGTCGCCGCGGGGGGACCGAACGTCCTCACCGCCACCGAGCCGGAGCTCCGTGCGGCGCTCACGGGGAGGTGGGTGCCCGCGGAGGAAAGCGCCCAGTGGACCGGCGGGAAGCTCCTCGACGAGGTATTCAGGGCCTTCCTCGAGCCGACCCTGATCCAGCCGACCTTCGTGCTCGACTATCCGCTGTCGCTCTCGCCGCTCGCCAAGAAGCACCGGAGCGATCCGCGCCTGGTGGAGCGCTTCGAACTCTTTGTCCAGGGCCGCGAGCTCGCCAACGCCTTCAGCGAGCTCAACGATCCCGACGACCAGCACGCGCGCTTCGAGGACCAAGCGGCCCAGCGCGAGGCGGGGAACGAAGAGGCGCAGCAGTACGACGCCGACTTCCTCCGCGCTCTCGAATACGGGATGCCGCCCGCCGGCGGGATCGGGATCGGGATCGACCGGCTCCTGATGCTGCTCAGCGACAGTGCGTCGATCCGGGACGTGATCCTCTTCCCGGCGATGCGCCCGGAAGAAGGCCGGGCCTGATGTTCCTCTGGCCCTCCCCGCTCGAACGTCGGATCGCCCGGCGCTACCTGCAGGGGGGGCGGAAGCGACGCGGCGCCTCGCTCCAGTCCATCATCGCCACCGGCGGCGTCGCCGTCGGGACGATGGCGCTCGTCGTGGTCCTCGGCGTGATGAACGGGATCCGCGATGAACTCCGCGCCCGCATCCTGATCGGGAGCCCCCATCTCCGGGTCCTGACCTACGGCAACGGGCTCCGGGTGGACGATTGGCGCGCTACGCTCACCGCTATCCGCGCCGATCCCGAGGTGGTCGCCGCCGCGCCGGAGGTGCTCAGCCAGAGCATCCTGACCGCCGGGGCGGACTACGTCGTCGCCGTGAACGTCATCGGGCTGGACCCCGACACCGGCACCGCGTCGGTCACCACACTGCCGCAGGCCGTGGTCGAAGGGGACATGCTCTTCCGTCCCCGCCGCCCGACCGAGGGGACCGACGGGGTCGAGGGCGGGGTAGTGATCGGGCGCCGGCTCGCGGGCAAGCTCAACGCCCACGTGGGCGACATCGTCCTCCTCATCCCGCCCACCGCCGCCCGGATCAATCCGGCGCTCGGCCTCGCGGTGCCCCGGATGTGGCGCTTCGAGGTCACCGGCCTCTTCGACACCGGGATGTACCAGTACGACGACCAGTTCGTCCTGATGCCGCTCCTGGTGGCCCAGCGCTTCGCGGGGCTCGACACCGCGGTCTCCGCCCTCCAGGTGCGGGTGCGCGATGCCGACCGGGCCCCGGAGGTCGGGCAGCGGCTGGAGGAGCAACTCGGCTATCCGTACCGCTCGCTCGACTGGCAGGCCCAGAACGCCAATCTGTTCGGCGCGCTCCAGCTCGAGAAGCTCGGGATGGGCCTCGTGATCTTCTTCATCATGCTGGTCGCCGCGTTCAACATCGTCGGCGTCCTCACGATGGTGGTCACCGACAAGACCCGGGAGATCGGCATCCTCCAGGCGATGGGGCTTCCCGCCGCCTCGGTACGCCGGATCTTCATCGCGCAGGGAACGGTGATCGGTGCCATCGGTGTCGGGAGCGGCCTGATCCTTGGGCTTCTGGTCTCGGCGGCCTTCGACCGCTGGCGGCTCATCCCGATCAACCCGGCGGTCTACTTCATCGACCACCTGCCGGTCAGGGTCGAGCCGTTCGACGTACTGCTCGTGGTCGGTGCGGGGCTGGCCCTGGCGGTGGCGGCGACGATCTACCCCTCGCGCGAGGCCGCGCGGCTCACCCCGGTCGAAGCGATCCGGCACGAATGACCACCGTCCTCGAGGCCACAGGGCTCGCCAAGACGTACCAGGGCGAGGACGGCGCGACCATCGATGTCCTCACCGGGCTCGACCTCGCGGTCGCCCGGAGCGAATTCGTGGCGATCACCGGCGCGAGCGGGGTCGGGAAGAGCACGCTGCTCAACTGCCTCGGCGCCCTTGATCTCCCCTCCCGAGGTGCCGTGCGGCTGGATGGCGTCGACTACGCCGCACTGGCGCCGGCGGGACTCTCGGCGCTCCGGAACCGGAAGATCGGATTCATCTTCCAGTTTCATCACCTCCTGCGCGAGTTCAGCGCGCTGGAGAACGTGATGATGCCCCTCCTCATCGCCGGACGCCCGGAGTCGGAAGCGCGTGCGCGGGCCACCGTGGCGCTGACGGGGATGGGGCTCGATCATCGGCTCGCGCATCGTCCCGCGAAGCTCTCCGGCGGGGAGCAGCAGCGGGTGGCCGTCGCGCGCGCGGTGGTGATCGAACCAAGCATCGTACTCGCGGACGAACCCTCGGGCAATCTCGACGCCCACAACGCCGAACGGTTGCACGATCTCTTCGCGACCCTCGGCGAACGCTTCGGCACCGCCGTGATCGTGGTGACCCACAATCCCGAACTGGCACGCCGTGCCGATCGAGTGATGAGTCTCGTAGAGGGTCACCTGGTCCCGGCCGACCTGCCCACCGGCCCACTGGCCGGCTGAGATGCGCTGCGACCACTGCCACGAGCGCGAGGCGGTCATCCACCTCACCCAGCTCGCCGAGGACCAGGCGGTGCAGGTGCACTTGTGTGAGAAATGCGCGGCCGAGAAGGGGGTCGAGCCGACGTTGGGGGCGGTGAAGAGCCCCCTCGGCGGCTTCCTGGCCCAGCTCTCCCCCGCGGGGCTGGTGGAGGGACCGGACGCCGGGCTCCGTTGCCCCCGGTGCGGGGCGGGGCTCGCGGATTTCCGTGAGGCCGGCCGGCTCGGCTGTCCCGAGTGTTGGGAGGTCTTCGCGGGACCGTTGACCGACCTCGCGCGACGGCTGCACGGGGCCACACGGCACGTCGGGGAGCGGTATCGCGCCCCCGGGGTGGTCGAGGAAGGGGACGTCCCGTCGGTGGCCGTCGACCGGCTGCGCGCGGAGCTCCGTGACGCCGTCGCAGCCGAGGATTTCGAGCGCGCCGCACGGCTTCGCGACCAGCTGCGGACCCGCCCATGATCGATCTTTCGCTCCTCCCGGACGGCGGACTGAGCTGGCTCGACGCGAGCGGGCCGCAGAGCCACCTCGTGCTGTCGACCCGGATCCGCCTTGCGCGGAATCTGGCCGGCCGGGTGTTCGGGACCCGCAACACGGCGACCGAACGGGAGGCGATCCTGGCCGACGTGCGCACCGCGGCGGTCGATACCGTCTCCTTGGGCACAGCCCATCTTTTCCGGGTGGACCTGCTCGACCGCGAGGACCGCCAATTCCTGCACGAACGGCACCTCGTGAGCAAGGAATTGGCCGGGTTGGAGACGGGGGGACGGGTCCGAACGGGGGCCGCCTGCCTCTGGCAGGACGGGGCGGGGGCGATGATCAACGAGGAGGACCATCTCCGGCTGCAAGCCCTCCGTTCCGGCTTCGATCTGGAGGCCACCTATACGGCCGTGGACCGCGTGGACGGTGAACTGGGACAACGACTTGCGTTCGCCTTCCATTCGGAGTTCGGTTATCTTACGAGTTGTCCGACCAACGTCGGTACGGGGCTCCGGGCGTCGGTACTTATCCACCTCCCGGGGCTCGTCCTGACGAAGGAGATCGGGCGGGTCCTCCAGGGACTCGGCCAGGTCGGGTTGACCTTCCGCGGGTTGTACGGCGAGGGGAGCGAGGTGGTCGGCAACTTCTTCCAGTTGTCGAACCAGACCACCCTCGGCCAGGGCGAGCGGGACCTGCTCGAGCATCTCGGGTCGATGGTCCGCGAGGTCATCCAGTACGAAGAGCAGGCGCGGGAGGTCCTCCTGCGCGAGGCCCCCGCGATCATCGAGGATAAAGTCTGGCGGGCCTACGGCCTGCTGCGGTATGCCCGGACGCTCTCGTTCGAGGAGACGATGAACCTCCTCTCGGGCGTCCGGCTGGGAGTGGGGCTCGGGGTGGTGGGTGGGGTGGGGAT
>JANLXK010000077.1:0-1047 GCA_031365045.1 Gemmatimonadota bacterium
GCTCGATCGCGCGCTGACCCGGCGAGTTCGCGTCCGACGGTTGCGCCTGGAGGCTTGGGAGGATGCCCCCCGTGCGCTCCAACTGTTGATGTGGGACGAGACGGGGGACGAAGAGGGTGGAGGGAGTTCGGGAGCGGCGAAGCCGCGCCGCATACTCCCGGAACCTTCTTCCTCCCCCTCCTCGTCCCACCTCGACCGCTCGGACGCGTTGGCGGCCGCGCTTCACGACATCCGAACGAAACTTGGAACGGAAGCCGTGGTCCCTGCTGCGTGGCTAGCTCACGGACTCGTCACCGCACCGCCAAGACGCGATCGCCCGCAGCGCCGATGAGCTTCACGCACCTCCACGTTCACAGCCACTACTCGCTTCTTCGGGGTGTCGATAGCCTTGAGTCGCTCGCCGAGGCCGCGCGCAGCCACGGCATGTCTCGCTTCGCGCTTACCGACACGAACGCGCTCTACGGATTCGTCTTCTATCGGCAGATCTGTGACGAGGTGGGGCTCACGCCGATCGCCGGCGCCGAAATTGTGGAGGCGAACGCGCCGGCCGCGGCGCCCGGGGGGCAGGGGCGTGCGGTTCTCCTTGCTAGGGGGCGCGATGGTTATCGATCGCTCTGCCGCGTCATCACCGCGCGGCATCTCGAGCCGGGGTTCTCCCTCGCCACCGCTATCCGCGCGAACGCCGAAGGGCTGGTCGTGCTTTCGGAATCGCCGGCGCTTCTCGAATCGCTGCGCGACGCGGCGCCCGTTTACGCCGAGCTCGTCCCTGGTCGCGGCGACCGGCCGCTTCGCGCGTGGGCGCGGGAGCGCGGCATTCCGTGCGTGGCGACGAACGACGTCCACTTCGTGCGCGCCGAGGGACGAAGGCTCCACCAGGTGCTTCGCGCCATCGACCGGAACACGACCCTCGAGCGCGTCCCTCCCGACGACCTGGCCGAGCCCGGGCGTACCTTCGCCGGCGCCGCCGAGATGGAGCGGCGCCTCTCGCACGCGCCCGAAGCGCTCGAGAACGCCGTACGGCTCGGCGAAGAGTGCGCGGCCGACTGG
>JANLXK010000362.1:0-5306 GCA_031365045.1 Gemmatimonadota bacterium
GTCGGCGATATCGTCGCCGACCCAGGCGAGCTCGTCCCAGCCGAGCCCCTTCCGGGTGAGGATCTCCTGCACCGGGACCAGCTTGTTGGCCCCTTTGTCCTGCACGAGCTCGGCGATCTTCAACTCCTTGGCGCGTTCGGCCGTGCTGTCCGACACCCGCCCGCTCACCCAGCAGACCTCGACCCCCGTCCCCCGGAGCAACACGAAGCCGAGTCCGTCCTGGACGTCGAAGCGCTTGAACTCGACCCGTTGGCCGCCGACGGTGCCGATCCAGAGGCCATTGTCGGTCAGCACCCCGTCGACGTCGAGACCGAGGAGCTTGATGCGCTTGGCGCGCGCGGGATCGATCACGCGCGGGCCCGGTGCCAGAGGTCGAGCGTCCGCTGCAGCAGGCCCTCGAGCTGCTCGAGGGGCCATTGCGTCGCCGCATCGCTCGGCGCGTGGGCCGGGTCGGGGTGGGTCTCGAGGAAGAACCCGTCCGCCCCCGCCACCGCAGCGGCGCCGATCAGGGCCGGGATGAACTCGCGCTGGCCCCCGCTGGTGCCGCCGCCCCCCTGCCCCGGCTGCTGCACGGAATGCGTGGCGTCGAAGATCACCGGTACCTTGGTGGCCGCGCGCATCCGCGCGAAGCTCCGCATGTCCACCACGAGGTCGCCGTACCCGAAGAAGGTCCCGCGCTCGGTGACCGCGACCTCCCTGGCCCCGCTCCCCTGCACCTTCTCGACCGCGCCGGCCATCTGTTCCGGGGCCATCCACTGCCCCTTCTTGACGTTCACCGGCTTGCCGGTCCGGCCGGCGGCCACGAGCAGGTCGGTCTGGCGGGAGAGGAACGCCGGGATCTGCAGCACATCCACGACCTCGGCCACCGCGGCCGCCTGCCCCGCCTCGTGGATGTCGGTCAGGATCGGGAGCCCCGACTCCTTTTTGATCCGCGCCAGGATCTTGAGCCCTTCCTCGAGCCCGGGACCACGCGCGCCCTCGAGTCGGGCGCGATTGGCCTTGTCGAAGCTCGCCTTGAAGCAGATCGGGATCCCCAGGACGTGTTGCAGGCGCGCGAGCTCCCCGGCGACGCGCGGGAGGATGTCCCCCGGCTCGATGACGCAGGGTCCGGCCAGCACGAAGGGATGCCGCGCAAAACTCCAATTCACTTTGCGGTCCCCGCGGCCTTCCGTGCCGCCTGTTCCTTCGGGGCCGTGGCACCCGCTCGGCGCTCCACCGCCGCCCGGACGAACGCCGCGAAGAGCGGGTGCGGCCGCATCGGCCGGCTCTTCAGCTCCGGGTGGAACTGGCACCCCACGAACCAAGGGTGATCCGGGAGCTCGATCATCTCGACCAGGCCGCCATCGGGCGACTGGCCCGAGAGCCGGAGCCCGTGCTCGGCGAGCACATCCCGGTAGGCATTGTTGACCTCCCAGCGGTGGCGATGCCGTTCGCTGATCTCGAGGGCGCCGTAGGCCTGCGCCGCCTTGGAGCCGGGGCGGAGCTTCGCCGTGTAGGCGCCGAGGCGCATCGTCCCGCCCATCTCCGTCACCTCGCGCTGGTTGGCCATCAGCGAGATGACGGGCGAGGGGCAGTCGGGCTCGAACTCGGTGCTGGTGGTCCCCTCCATCCCGCAGACCGTGCGGGCGAACTCGATGATCGCCACCTGGAGGCCGAGGCAGATCCCGAAGAACGGGAGCTCCTGTTCGCGGGCGTAGCGGATGGCGGTGATCATCCCTTCGATCCCGCGCACGCCGAATCCGCCCGGCACCAGCAGGCCATCGTACCCCGCGAGGAGCCCCGCGGCCGCTTCCTGGTCGGTGAACTGGTCGCTGCCGATCCAGTCGACCTTGACCCCCGCGTCATTGGCGATGCCGCCGTGGATGAGCGACTCCGAGACCGACTTGTAGGCGTCGTGCAGGTCGGTGTACTTGCCGACCACCGCGATCTTGACCGCTTTCTTCGGCCGGAGGGCGGTCTCGACCATCGCCGCCCACTTGCTGAGGTCGGGGGTCTTGGTCTCGAGCCGCAGCCGTTCGCAGACGGCGGTGTCGAGCCCCTGCTCCAGGAAGCGGAGGGGGATCTCGTAGATCGTGGCCACGTCGGGGCTCTCGACCACGCAGCTGTAATCGACGTTGCAGAAGAGCGCGATCTTGCGCTTGATCTCGGGCGCCAACGGCCGCTCCGCCCGGCAGATGAGGATGTCGGGCTGGATCCCGATCTCCATCAACTCGCGGACCGAGTGCTGGGTCGGCTTGGTCTTCACCTCGCCCGCCGCCGCGATGTAGGGCACCAGGGTCAGGTGCATGAAGAGGGCGTTGTCGCGCCCCACTTCCTGGCGGAACTGCCGGATCGCTTCGAGGAAGGGCAGCGATTCGATATCGCCCACCGTGCCGCCGATCTCGGTGATCACCACGTCATACCCCGGGGCCGACCGGCGGATGGCCGCCTTGATCTCGTCGGTGATGTGCGGCACCACCTGCACCGTGGCGCCGAGGTACTCGCCGCGGCGCTCCTTGCCGATGACGGTCTGGTAGATCCGCCCGGTGGTGATGTTGTTCGCCTGCGACAGCGACCGGTCCACGAAGCGCTCGTAGTGGCCCAGGTCGAGGTCGGTCTCGGCACCGTCGTCGGTCACGAACACTTCGCCGTGCTGGAACGGCGACATCGTGCCCGGATCGACGTTGATGTACGGGTCGAACTTCTGCATCGTCACCGTGAGCCCCCGCTCGACCAGCAGGCGCCCCAGTGAGGCGGCGGCGATGCCCTTCCCGAGGGAGGACACGACGCCGCCGGTGACGAAGATGTACTTGGTGGATGTGGGAGCCGTCGTCATCGTTTCACCCCTCGAAGGTTCCGCCAGTGTGCCTGGGCCCGTGTCAGGTCCTCGGCCGTATCGATCCCGGGGAGCGTGCCGGCACCGAGCCGTGCCACCCCGATGGACATCCCGTACTCGAGCGCGCGCAATTGCTCGAGCTTCTCTGCCTGCTCCGCCGCGGTGGCGGGGAGCGTCACCCAGCGCGCGAGCGCCTCGCGGGTGTAGACGTACAAACCCACGTGCTGCCAGTACAGTCCGTCGGTGGGTGCGTCGGCGTCGCGCCGGAACGGAATCGCGGCCCGCGAGAACCAGAGCGCCCGCCCCGCCCGATCGGTCACCACCTTCACCCGCGCCGGGTCCCCCGCCTGCGCCAGCTCGAGCGGCGCCGCCGCGGTGCCCACGTCGTCCCCGCCCCGCACCCGCGCGATCGCTCCGCGCAGCGCTGCACCGTCAAGGAACGGCTCGTCCCCCTGGATGTTCGCGATCATGTCGAACCCGGCGAACTCCGGCCGCGCCGCCACCTCGGCCACCCGGTCGGTCCCCGACGGATGATCGGCGCGGGTCAGCACCGCCCGCACCCCCGAGCGCTCCACCACCTCGGCCACCATCGGCGCGTCGGTGGCCACGACCAGTTCGTCGACCACGCCGAGCTCCCGGACGCGTTCGATGACCCGGGTCACCAGAGGTTCCCCAGCGAGAAGTTGGAGTGGTTTGTTCGGGAGGCGGGTCGACCCGAGTCGGGCCGGGATGACACCCAGAAGGCGCATTGCGGAAAATAGAGGAGTGCGGCCCCTGTGTCAAAAGTCGTGCCGGAGTCAGCCGACCGCCGACAGCCCACAGCCAACAGATTGTGCTTTATGGGGTTAGGCGCCTGCAGTGGAGAGGGCGAGGGAGCGAAAACCAGCCAAACGCAGGAAATTGGCCACGATCTGCTTCCCCCCTTCGGTCCCGATCGACTCCGGGTGGAATTGCACCCCCCAGACGGCGAAGCGGGAGTGCCGGAGCCCCATGATCTCCTGCCCCCGCGGCCGGTCCCCCGACCAGGCGGTGACCTCGAGTTCCGGGGGGAGCCCTTCAGGGGCCACGACGAGGGAGTGATATCGCATCGCGATGAGGGGGGAGGCCATCCCGGCGAAGAGCTCTTCGCCGTTGTGCGCGACCGGGGTGGTCTTGCCGTGCATCAATCGACCGGCCCGCACCACGCGCCCACCGAACGCTTCACCGATCGCCTGGTGGCCGAGGCAGACGCCGAAGATCGGCACTCGCCCCGCGGCCCGGCGCACCAGCGGGACGCTGATCCCCGCCTCGAGCGGTGTGCACGGCCCGGGCGAGATGAGGATCGCCTGCGGTCGCCTGGCCAGCACCTGGTCGACCGAGAGCTGGTCATTCCGGACGACGACGGGCTCGACGCCGAGTTCGCCGGCGTACTGCACGAGGTTCCAGGTGAAACTGTCGTAGTTGTCGAGTACGAGGAGCATGCTGAATAGTAAATGAGCCGAGGGGCGGTCGCCGAGGGGCGGTCGCCGAGGGGCGGTCGCCGAGGGGCGGCCGCCTCGGCCGCCCATTGGCGATGCAAGACATTCGCGTGGAGGGCGCGCGCGGGCGCGCGCCCCTCGGCGCGGAGCAGCGCAATGCGCATGGATCGCGCAAGAGTTGCTTTGGGCCGAGGGGCGGTCGCCGAGGGCGGCCGCCGCGGCCGCCCGCGCGCGATGGAAGACAATCGCGTGAAGGGTGCGCGCGGGCGCGCGCCCCTCGGCGAGCATCCGTCACCGCGCGTCGATCACCCATGGGTAGTTCTGCACCGGAGGCCAGCGTCGCTGTGGATTGTCGACCACATACTGGGCACAACTCGCTGCGTGCTCCGCCGAACGCATCCAGCGGTCAAAGTAGTTACGCTGCCAAAGAGGTGCCCGGCGACCGTAGCTGCGGCAGAGCTCGTGGGAAGACACACTCTTCCAGGTCGCCGCGAGCTGCCTCCCAGGCACCGAAAGGATCGTCGCTGCCAGGACGTGCACATGGTCATTCATCACGACTGCGGCGCGGATACGACACTGGGAGGGGTCGCTTCGACGGATGACCCCCAGGATGATCTCCCGCTCGTGGCCAGCGAGGCCGAGTTGATCGCGGCGCAACCGCCAAGTGAGGCAGACGATCCCCCCGGGATGCTCCCAATGGGGCACGACACGACGGCTCGGTGGCGTGAACATGCACCCAATCTCGTGGCAGTGGTGAGGACAACCGTCATCCAGCTCACGCGAGCATGGTCCGAACTACGCAGGTCTCGCCGAGGGCGGTCGCCGAGGGGCGGCCGCCTCGGCCGCCCTTTGGCGATGCAAGGCATTCGCGTAAATGGCGCGCGCGGGCGCGCGCCCCTCGGCGCGGTGCAGCGCAATGCGCATGGATCGCGCAAGAGTTGCTTTGGGCCGAGGGGCGGCCGCCGAGGGGCGGCCGCCTCGGCCGCCCTTTGGCGATGCAAGACATTCGCGTAAATGGCGCGCGCGGGCGCGCG
>JANLXK010000084.1:0-12084 GCA_031365045.1 Gemmatimonadota bacterium
CCCACGGGGGCGAACACCCCCGTGGGTCACGGGTCATGGGTCGTGAGTCGTGGAAAGCAGGACCCACGACCCACGACGAACGACCCGTTCGTCACCATGATGCCCCCGCCGAACGTGACGGCGAGCCTGCATATGGGGCACGGGCTCAACAACACGCTGCAGGACGTCCTCACCCGCTGGGCCCGGATGCGGGGACGCCCGGCCCTCTGGCTCCCCGGCACCGACCACGCCGGCATCGCCACGCAGAACGTGGTGGAACGGCTCGTGGCCAAGGAGGGCAAGACCCGCTTCGACCTCGGCCGCGGGCCGTTCACCGAGCGGATGCACGCCTACGTCGACGTCACCAAGGAGACGATCCTCGGCCAGCTCCGCAGCATCGGCTCCAGCGCCGACTGGAGCCGCACCTACTACACCTTCGACGAGCACTACTCGAAGGCGGTGCGGGAGGTCTTCGTCCGGCTGTACGAGAAGGGGCTGATCTACCGCGGCAAGCGGATCATCCACTGGTGTCCCCGCTGCCTCACCGCCCTCTCCAATGAAGAGGCGGAAAAAGAAGAGACGGACGGGAAGCTCTGGCACCTCCGCTATCCGCTGGCGGACGGCTCGGGCTCGCTCGTGGTGGCCACCACCCGGCCCGAGACCATGCTCGGCGACAGCGGCGTGGCGGTGCACCCCGAGGACGAGCGCTACCGGCCGCTGATCGGGAAGATGCTGTCCCTCCCGCTCACCGACCGGCAGATCCCGATCGTCGCGGACGAGGCGGTGGACCCGAAGTTCGGGAGCGGTGCCGTGAAGGTGACGCCGGCGCACGACGCGACCGACTTTGACATCGGCCAGCGCCACGACCTGGCGCAGATCGACGTGATGACCCCCGAAGCGCGGATGTCGGAGACGGTGCCGCAGCGGTTCCAGGGACTCGATCGCTACGACGCGCGGAAGAAGGTCGTGGCCGAGTTCGACGCGCTGGGACTGCTGGTGAAGATCGAGGACCATCGCCACGCGGTGGGCCACTGCTATCGCTGCGGCACCGTCGTCGAGCCCCGGCTCTCCGACCAGTGGTTCGTCGAAATGGCGCCGCTCGCCAGGCCGGCACTTGACGCCTATCGCACCGGCGCGGTGAAGTTCGTGCCGGAACGGTGGGGCGACACCTACACCCAGTGGCTGGAGAACATCCGCGACTGGTGCATCAGCCGACAGCTCTGGTGGGGACACCGGATCCCGGTCTGGTACTGCGACAACTGCGGGTCGCGGGTCGCGAGTCGCGTGGACATCAGCTCCTGCGCCAAATGCAAAGGACCGCTCCGTCAGGACGAGGATGTCCTCGATACCTGGTTCTCCAGCTGGCTCGTGCCGATGGCCTCCCTCGGCTGGCCCGAGGAGACCGAAGACCTGGCGCGCTTCTACCCCGGCACCGTGCTCATCACCGCCCCCGAGATCCTCTTCTTCTGGGTGGCGCGGATGATCATGGCGGGGCTCGAGTTCCGCGGGAAGGTGCCGTTCGCCACGGTCTACCTCCACGGCACCGTGCGCGACACCCAGCATCGCAAGATGTCGAAGTCGCTCGGCAACGGGATCGACCCGCTTGACGTCATCGAACGGTACGGCGCCGACGCCCTCCGCTACACGGTGGTGTCGGGGATGGCGGTCGGCACCGACCTGATCCTCGACCCCAAGGACCTCGAGGTCTCGTTCGCGGCGGGGCGGAACTTCGCCAACAAGCTCTGGAACGCCGCGCGCTTCGTGCTCGGCAATCTCCATGGCGCCCCCCGCCCCCTCGCCGGGAAGTACCGCGAGGTGGTCCGGAAAGAGGAGCTCACCCTCGCCGACCGGTGGATCATCGCCCGGTGCGACGCCGCGGTGCGCGACGCGGCCGACGCGCTGGAGAAGTTCCGGCTCAACGACGCCGCCAGCGCCGCCTATCACTTCCTCTGGAGCGACTTCGCCGACTGGTACGTCGAGGCGATCAAGCCCCGGCTCTACGGCGACGTCCCCGGCGGCGACGTGGCGCGCGCGGTGAGCTACCGCGTCTTCGACACCGCGCTCCGCCTGCTGCACCCGGTGATGCCGTTCATCACCGAGGCGATCTGGCAGAAGCTCCCCGCGCGCCGCGAAGGAGAACTCCTCGCCCAGGCCCGCTGGCCCGAGCCCGACCGTCGGGCCGTGGACACCGCCGCGCTCAAGGAGTTCGCACTGATCCAAGAGGTGGTGACCGCGCTCCGGCAGATCCGCACCGAGAACGGCGTGGAGCCGGGGAAACAGATCGACGCCACGATCGTCGCTGCCACACCGGCGATGCGCTCGGCGCTCGCGCTCGAGACCGGCACGGTGCGCCGCCTCGCGAAGGTCGCGACGCTCACGGTCGGGCCCGCGCCGAGCGGTGCCGCGGCGAGCGCAGTGCTGACCGACGGCTCCACCCTGGTCGTGCCGCTCGGTGGGATGGTAGACCAGGCCAAGGAGTGCGCCAAGCTCGCCGCCGAACATCACCGGCTGGCCGGAATGGTGGCGAACCAGGAGAAGAAGCTCGGTAACGAGCAGTTCGTCTCCCGCGCGCCGGCCCAGGTGATCGAGGGGGAACGGCAAAAATTGGCGGAGTGGAGCGAACAAGTGAGCAAGCTGGAAGAGAGAAGGAAGGCGCTCGGGTGCTAGCGCCCCCTCCCCTGACCCCTCCCCCTGGCGGGGGAGGGGAACGCGACGAAGGCTCCCCACCCCCGACAGGGGGAGGGGCTGGGGGAGGGGCTGTCGGCCTAACGGGAACGCTGCTTCTTGTCCTCGTTGCGTGCGCCAAGATGGGCGCCCCGCCCGGCGGGCCCCCCGACGCCATCGCGCCGAGCATCATCGCCACGCGCCCCGACACGATCGGGGTCTATCCCGACTTCAAGGGGAACGTCGAGTTCGTGTTCGACGAGACCGTGTCGGAGGGGACGAGCCCCGCGCTGGGATACGGGACTGGCGATCTCGAGCGGATGGTCGTCCTCTCGCCGACCGACAAGGTGCCGCACGTGAGCTGGGAGCGGAGCCGGATCACCGTCCGCCCGCGCGACGGGTGGCGCCCCAACACCGTCTACCGGGTCGAGCTCCTCCCCGGCGTCGCAGACCTCCGCCGAAACCACGATCGTCGAGGCGCGGTGATCACCTTCACGACCGGTGCGCCGCTCCCGACCGATTCGTTGAGCGGGATCGTGATCGACTGGACCACGCGGCAGCCGGCGCGGCTGGCGGTGATCGAGGCCGTCCTCCTTCCTGATTCGCTCCCCTACGAGACCCAGAGCGACTCGAACGGGCGCTTCGTGCTGGCGCCGCTCCCGCACGGCGTGTATCAGGTGCGCGGCTTCCTCGACCAGAACCGGAACCGGCGGCTGGATGGCAAGGAGACCTGGGACACCGTCGGCGTGGCGCCCGCTCCCGCGGCGGGCAGTGTCCTCTGGCTCGCGCCGCGCGACACCGCGGGGCCGCGGGTGATGCAGGTGACCGTGCGCGACTCGGTGACGGTCGAGATCCAGGTCACCCAGCCGCTCGATCCGTATCAGGTGCTCGACAGTTCGAACGTTGCCGTCCGGATGCTCCCCGATTCGGTGGTCCTGGCCGTGCGCTCCTTCCGCGCCAAGTCGCTGGACGATTCACTGGAGACGCGCGCGCGGCTCGTCGCCGACAGCCTCCGCACCGACTCGCTCCGGCGCACCCGCCCCGACAC
This sequence comes from Gemmatimonadota bacterium, assembly GCA_031365045.1. Taxonomy (GTDB): domain Bacteria; phylum Gemmatimonadota; class Gemmatimonadetes; order Gemmatimonadales; family GWC2-71-9; genus CAMLHU01. The sequence continues at coordinate 3,692 of JANLXK010000084.1, forward strand.
CGGGCAGCGGCGGGGCGCGCCGCTCACGCCGAAGGTCGAGGCTCCGCCGGTGCAAGCGGCCCCTGCAGGCCGCCGCGGAGCGCGCCCCCCGGCACCGGTCGACTCGGTGGTGATCAAGATGGCGCAGAGCCGCCCCGCGCTCGGCGACCGGCTCGTGCTCCGGCTCTTTGCACCGCTCCCCCCGGAGTCAAAATACGTCGTCGAAGTGCGCGGCATCCGGAACGTGAGCGGGGCCGCGGCCACCGCCGTCGGCGGCTTCACGGTCCCGAAGGCCCGCGTCCTCCCCGATTCGACCAGGAGGGACAGCACCGGGACGGCCCCCGCCGATTCCCTCCCGACCCGAGGACGACGGCTCCGATTGCCGAGGGACACCACGTGAGCTGGCGCGCTCCCGCGCTCCCCCTCCCCGGCGCCCGCCCCGCCGCATTCCTCGACCGCGACGGGACCATCATCGAGGATCCCGGCTTTCTCGATGACCCCGAGCAGGTCCAGCTCATCCCCGACTCGGCCTCGGCCATCCGGCGCCTGAACGAAGCGGGGTGGCCGGTGGTGGTGATCACCAACCAGAGCGGGATCGCACGCGGCTATTTCACCGAGGCCGACTATGACGCGGTGCGCGCCCGGGTGGACGAGCTCCTGTCACGCCAGGGCGCCCGGATCGACGCGCACTACTACTGCCCGCACCACCCCAGCATCTCCTCCTGCGAGTGCCGGAAGCCGGGGCTCAAGCATTACCTGCACGCCATCGGGCGGTTCGGGGTCGACCCCGGCAAGAGCTGGTGTGTCGGCGACCGGCTCTCCGACGTCACTCCGGCGGTGCGCCTCGGCGCCCACGGCCTCCTGGTGCGTACCGGCGAGGGGGACGCGAACCGGATCGAGGCGGAATTGGCCGGATTCGAATCGGTGCCGAACCTGGCCGCTGCAGTTTCCACGATGTTGGCGGAAGGGTAGGAAGAGATGAGGGTAGGAGGGTAGGAAGTGAACCCGCCGTGCCCCGCTTCCTCCCCTCCTACCTTCCTCCCCTCCTACCTGCGCGGGAGGGGCTCCCCCCCTATTTTGACGGATGCGCATCGCGGTCGCGGTCTCGGGGGGTGGCTCCAACTTGCAGGCCCTCCTCGACTCCCTCCCCGCCCGCGGTCCCGCCATCGTGGGTCTGGTGGTGAGCGACCGGAGGACCGCGGGAGGACTCGACCGGGCGGAGGAGCGCGGCATCCCCACCGCGGTCTTCGCCGATCCGGCCTCGGCCGACGAATGGCTGGGCCTGCTCACGCGGCATCGGATCGACCTCATCGTGCTGGCGGGGTATCTCAAGCTGGTGCCGGCCGCTGTGATCGCGGCGTTCCGCGGCCGGATCCTCAACATCCACCCCGCCCTCCTGCCGGCCTTCGGCGGGGCTGGGATGTACGGCAAGCGGGTGCATCAGGCGGTGCTCGACGCCGGCGCCACCGAGTCCGGCTGCACCGTCCATCTGGTGGATGAGGTGTACGACCGGGGCGAGATCCTGGCCCAGGCCCGGGTCCCGGTATTGCCGGGCGACACCGCGGAGAGCCTCGCGGCCCGGGTCCTCGCTGAAGAGCACAAACTGCTGCCGCGGGTAGTGCTGGAGGTCGCGAGTCGCGAGTCGCGCGTCTCGTGAGCTGTCCTGGAACAGTTGATTTCTTGCCGAGACCCGTGACCCGCGACTCGAGACCCGCATGCCCCGTGCCCTGATCTCCGTGAGCGACAAGCGAGGGATCGTCCCGTTCGCCCAGGGCCTCGTGCGCCTGGGGTGGGAGATCATCTCCACCGGCGGCACCGCGGCGGCGCTGCAGGCGGCGGGCGTCCCGGTGCTCCCGGTCGACCAGGTCACCGGCTCGCCTGAGATCCTCGACGGCCGAGTGAAGACGCTCCACCCCAAGATCCACGGCGGGATCCTCTTCCGGCGCGACCTCCCGGCCCAGGTCGAAGAGGCCAACGCGCACGGCATCACGGCGATCGATCTCGTGGCGGTGAACCTCTATCCCTTCCGAGCCACCATCACCCGCCCCAACGTGAGCTTCGAGGACGCCATCGAGAACATCGACATCGGCGGCCCCTCGATGCTCCGCTCGGCGGCGAAGAATCATGAACATGTGGTGGTGGTGGTCGATCCGATGGACTACGACCCGGTGCTCGAGCGGCTCGGCGCGGGCAGCGTCACCCCTGAGTACCGCCGCGAGTTGGCGGCGAAGGTCTTCGCCCACACCAGCGACTACGACGCCGCGATCGCCGGGTACCTGGGCGCCGGCGCGGCCGAGCTCCCGGCGATCCTCGCGATGGGACTCCGGCGGGTGCAGTCGCTCCGCTACGGCGAGAACCCGGGCCAGCGCGCCGCGCTGTACGTGAGCGAGGAGCCGCGCGGAATGGCCGACCTGTCCCAGCGCCAGGGGAAGGAGCTCTCCTTCAACAACCTGCTCGACATCGACGCCGCCGGGATGGCGATCTCGGCGTGGCCCACGATACCGGCCTGCGTGATCATCAAGCACACCACCCCCTGCGGTCTCGCTGTCGGCAGTTCCGCCCGGGACGCGTTCGAGAAGGCGCGCGCCACCGATCCCAAGTCGGCCTTCGGCGGCGTGGTCGGGTTCAACACGGTGGTCAACGCCGAGACGGCCAGTGCGATGGCCGACCTGTTCATCGAGGTCGTGGTGGCGCCGCGGGTGCAGCCCGAGGCCCTCGCCATCTTCGCCGCCAAGAAGAACCTCCGCGTGGTCGAGCTCCCGGTCTCGGCCGAGACGGGCGGGCTCGACTTCAAGACCGTCCGCGGCGGGATCCTGGTGCAGGACCGGTTCCACTTTGAGCCGAACGAAGCCGACTGGAAGGTCGTCTCCAAGCGCCAGCCGACCGACGCGGAGCGATTCGACCTGTCGTTCGCCTGGGCGGCGGTGGCCACGGTCAAGTCGAACGCCATCCTCCTTGCGCGTGACGGGCAGGTGCTCGGGATCGGTGCGGGACAGATGAGCCGGGTGGATTCGAGTTTCCTGGCGGTGCACAAGGCGCTCGACGCCGGGCACAGCATCCAGGGCGCCGCGCTCGCCTCGGATGCCTTCTTCCCCTTCGCCGACGGCGTGGAGCAGGCCGCGGCCGCGGGGGTCAAGGCCATCATCCAGCCGGGCGGCTCGGTGCGCGACGCCGAAGTGATCGCCGCCGCGGATGAGAACGATATCGCGATGATCTTCACGGGTCGTCGGCAATTCAGGCACTGACCCGTCGAGGGTCGTGGGTCATGGGTCGTGGGTCACTCCTCGACTCATCCCCGCACGACTCACGACCCACGACTCACGACTCACGACACAGATGACCGAAACCACCATCCGTCCTCCCTACCGCTGGGCCGCCCTCGTCGGCGCCGCCGTCTTTGGCCTGTACGTGCTGACCCTGGCGCCGACCACCGCGTTCTGGGACACCTCGGAATACATCGCCGCCGCCAAGGTGCTGGGGATCCCGCACCCGCCGGGGAATCCGCTCTTCACCCTGATGGCCCACGTCTGGGGGATGATCCCTTTCGCGGCCGACTACGCGGTGCGGATCAACCTCTTCGCCGCGATGACCAGCGCCGCCTCGGCCGCCTGCTGGTTCCTGGTGCTGGAGCGGTGGCTCCGGCCGATCGTGCCGCTCCGCGGTGCGCGCCTGGCGGCGACCGCCGCCGGGGTCCTGGTGGCCGCCACGACCTGGACGGTCTGGAACCAGTCGACGGTCAACGAGAAGGTGTACACCGTCTCGATGTTCTCGATCGCGCTGGTCATGTGGCTCACGGTGCGCTGGGCCGACGTCGAGGACCAGGCCCACCGCGACCGGCTGCTCATCACCATCGCCTACCTCCTGGCGCTCACCAGCACCAACCACCTGATGGGGATCCTGGTGGCCCCCGCGGTGGGCGTGTACGTCCTGATGACCGACTGGAAGGCGCCGTTCCGCCCCTGGGTGCTGGCCGGGATCGTCAGCGCCTACGCCGTCGGCGTGTCGCTCAACTACATCTACCTCCCGATCCGCGCGGCGCAGTATCCGCCGATCAACGAGGGGGAGCCGGTCGGGTTCTTCTCCCAGGCGCTGATGGACGTGCTCAACCGAGTCCAGTACGGCAAGCCGGCGATCCTCGATCGACAGTCCCCCCTCGGCGCCCAGATCAGCAACTTCCTCCAGTACTTCGGCTGGCAGTGGGCGCGGGACTGGGGTGGTTGGAGCCGCCTCGCCACCGGGCTCTTCGCGCTCCTCGGCCTGGGCGGCATCGCCACGCTCTGGGAGAAGGACAAGCGCGCCGCGTATGCGGCGCTGGCGCTGATGGGGACCATCACGGGGCTCCTCGTCTTCTACATGAACTTCAAGTACGGCTACTCACAGCACCCCGAGATCGCCGGCGCGCGCCACGAGGTGCGCGAGCGCGACTACTTCTACATCGCCGCCTTCGCCTTCTGGGGGATCTGGGTGGGGATCGGGCTCGCGGCGGCGTGGGGCTTCCTGGCCGACACGCTGGCGCGGGGGGCCGAGGGAGCGCGGAAGTGGGCCGTGGCCTCGCCGATCCTGCTGGTGGCATTCATCCCGCTCGTCGGCAACCGGATCACCGCGAGCCGAGCGCACGAGACGATGGCCAGGGAGCTGGCGCATGACATCCTCGAGTCGGTGGCGCCCTACGGCGTGCTGATCACCGCCGGCGACAACGACACCTTTCCGCTCTGGTATGCGCAGGAGGTCGAGGGGATCCGCACCGACGTCACCCTCGCCAACCTCTCGCTGATGAACACGCGGTGGCATCTGCGCCAGCTGCGGCGCCGGGTGACCCCGCCGTTCGACCTGAACCGCGCGTCGGCGGTCTGGAAGGAGCGGTGGCAGCAGCAGGACGTCCCCGGTTATCCGCAGGGAAAGCCCATCGTCCGACCGACCACGTCGGTGTTCGAGAGCCTCTCGCTCGGCGCCCTCGACAGCCTGCCGGAGATCTCGCCGATCCAGGAGGGCCAGGTCGTCTCGTTCGACTCGCTGGTGCTGCGGCTGGGCGGGACCCAGTACGGGAACGAGGGGGCGACCTTCCTCGATCTCTCGGACCTCGCCACCATCGGGCTCATCCGCGACAATATCCGCACCCGCCCGATCTACTTCAGCTGGACCACCGGCGGCCACCCCGACCGGAACCTCGGCCTCACGGCCTACCTGGTGAGCGAGGGACTCGTGCGTCGGGTCAACCCGACCCCCGTGCATCCATCGCGCGACATCATCCTCTCGCCGGGGCTCGGGTATGTCGACATGGCGCAGAGCGACCGGCTGATGTGGGGCGTCTATCACATCGACGAAGCGGCGCGGGTCCGTCCCCGCGGCTGGGTCGACCCGCCGTCGGCCTCGATCCTCTCGATCTACGAGGTGATCTACGGGCAGATGAGCGGGCTCTACCTCCAGGCCGGCGACACGGTAAAGGCGGCGCGGTCGGCCGCACTGGCGCGGGCCGTGGCAGCGAATCTGCCGAACTGACCCTGGCAGGTAGGAAGGGATGAAGGGAGGAGGGTAGGAAGCGGCTCCGAGTGCGGGGCGGGCTTCCTACCCTCCTCCCTTCCTACCTTCCTACCCTTACATTCCACCCCGGCGCGGTGGCAGAGTGGTTGATCGCGGCGGTCTTGAAAACCGCTGGACCCGAAAGGGTCTCGGGGGTTCGAATCCCTCCCGCGCCGTATGCACGTCACCATCTTCGGCGCCACCGGCATGGTCGGCTTCGAGGTGCTCCACCTGGCCTTGGTGGACCCCCGGGTCAACTCGGTCGTGACCATCGGACGGCGGGCGACGGGGGTACGACACCCCAAGCTCGCCGAGATCGTGCACACCGACATGCTTGACCTGCGAGAGCTCGAGCCGCAGCTCCGCCAGGCCGACCTGATCCTCTATTGCCTCGGCGTCTACCAGAACGCGGTCCCCGCGGCCGAGTTCTGGACCATCACCTGCGGCTACCTCGAGCAGCTGCTGGGGCGTCTGGGTCAGGTCGGGGCCGACCCGGCCTTCTGCCTGATGGGGGCCCAGGGCGCCGACCCGACGGAGAAAAGCTTCTTCCGCTTCGCCAAGGCCAAGGGGCGCGCCGAACGATTCCTGACAGAGAGCCACCTCACCCGGAAGTACATCTTCCGTCCAGGGTACATCGCACCGGGGCGGGTGGCGAGCCGTTCGACCACTCCGGAGTGGATCGCTCGTCCCCTGTTCAAGTTCTTTCCGGGGCTTGGCATCGAGGCGGTGAACCTGGCGAAAGTGATGCTCGAGACCGGCCTCACCCGCCCGGCGCAGCTGCTCTACACCAACGGCGAGATGCGGGCGCTCGCGGCGAATTTCCTTCGGAGCTCGGGGTGGGCGCGGTCGGCGCGCCGGTAGCCGGACCGACCACCCAGGGGCGCTTCCCGGCAGAGAACACGCGCTGATATCTTGGGGGATGCGAATTTTCCCCCCCGCCGGGCTCGACCGCCCAGGGCCGACCCCTGACTGAACATCGCGATTGGTCTCCGAGGATCCTGGCGGGGCTGGCACTGCTCGGCGCACTCTACGTCGCGCGGGACGTGCTGGCCCCGTTCGCGTTGGCGGTGGTAGCGGCCGCTGCACTCCGGCCGGTCGTCCGGCGACTCGAGGAGTGGCGGCTCCCCGCCCCCGCGGGTGCCACGCTTATCGTCGTGAGCGGAGTATTACTGGTCGCGTTGCTCACCGGTGCGCTGGCCGACCCCGTGACCGAGTGGGCGTCCCAAGTGCCGGCCGCGACCTCGGCGGTCAACCGAAGCCTCCGTTCCTTCCGCGATCGGCTCGCCCAGCTCGGCTGGCGGATGGCCCCGTCCACCGCGGCCGAGCGTCAGGCGACACCTCCCGAAGGGCTGGCGGGTGAACTCGTCGGTCAGGCGGTGACCGGCACCGTGCGGGCTCCCGCCATCGCGCCATTCATCCGCCGCGCACTCCCGACCACGACGGCCATCGTCATCGGCGCGCTGCAATTTCTCATCTTCCTGCTCTTCCTGCTCGCGGGGGGAGAGACGTGGGGACGACGGCTGCGAGAAGCAGCCGGCTCCTCGGCCGAGGGAGAACGCCTCGTCACGCTGGCGGAGCAGGTCCGCGAGGCGGTCGCGCGCTACCTCTTCGTGACGCTCGGCATCAACCTCGCACAGGGGATCCTGGTGGGGCTGACGCTCTGGCTGATCGGGATGCCAGAACCGCTCCTCTGGGCGGTCGCGACCGTCGTCATGGAGTTCCTGCCGTACATCGGTGGGTTCATGATGTTGATCCTGCTGGCCTTCGCCGGCGTGGTCAGTTCTCCCGACCTGCACCTCGCCATCCTCGCACCGCTCTCCTACCTCCTGATCACGACGGTGCAGAACAATTTCGTGTCGCCGATCTTCTACGGTCGCGGGCTCAAGCTCAATCCCATCGCGATCCTGCTCGGTGTCGTGTTCTGGTGGGGGCTCTGGGGGGTGGCGGGGGCGTTCCTTGCCGTCCCGTTCCTCGCCGCCGCCAAGCTCGTCGCCGAATACCACCCGCCCCTCCGACCGCTCGCCGCCTTCCTGGAAGGATGACGCCGATGCTCCGCACTGCCGCGACGCTCCTCGTGGTGCTCTGTCCGGCGGTGCTCGCCGCCCAGAACCAGGTCCCGCGCGATCCGTCGCCCTGGCCGCAGCACTCGATGGAGCGCCCCAGGCCCGCGGTCGTGACTCCGGGAGCGTATGTGGCCGCGCCCCCGCCGAGCGATGCGATCGTGCTGATGGACGGGCGAAGTCTCGATCGCTGGCGTTCCACCGACCTGCCGAGCGACCCGACGACCGCTGTTCCGGGGCGGGCCCAGGACCGCACGCGGGTGGCGCCGACCGCGCGCGATGCGGCGCGGTGGAACCTCCGGAACGGCTACGTCGAGGTCGACCCCGGGACCGGCGGCATCGCCACCCGCGATTCCTTCGGGGACGTCCAGCTCCACGTCGAGTGGCGCGCCCCCCTCCCGGTGAAGGGCGAGGGTCAGGAGCGGGGCAACAGCGGCGTCTTCCTGATGGGGACCTACGAGATCCAGGTCCTCGATTCCTATCACAATGACACCTACCCCGACGGCCAGGCCGGTTCGATCTTCGGCCAGTTCCCGCCGCTCGTGAATCCCGCTCGGCCCCCGGGTGAGTGGAACAGCTACGACATCGTTTTCCTCCGCCCCCATTTCGACGCCACCGGCGTGGTGACGGCCCCAGCGCGCGTGACGGTGCTCTTCAACGGCGTCCTGGTGCAGAGCGACCAGGTGATCCTCGGTCCGACGACCTTCGCCCACCGCACCGCCTACTCGGCCCACCCCGACCAGCTGCCGATCGAGTTGCAGGACCACGAGTTCCCAGTGCGGTACCGGAACATTTGGGTGCGGCGGCTGGAGTAGCGGGGCCGCCCCCCCCACC
>JANLXK010000395.1:0-6357 GCA_031365045.1 Gemmatimonadota bacterium
ACCCTCACGTTCGGCGGCGAGCTCCGCTCGGGCGGCCCGATCAACGTGGCGGTGGGGAGCACCTATAGCGTGCCGGTGACGACGTTCTATGGTGCCGGCGCACCGATCACCATCAACGCCGCGCCCTATAGCATCCTGCAGATCCAGCGTGCGGCAGTAGCCGGCGAGGACTTCGTGGTCCCCGGCGACCTGCTGATCAACAGCTCCGGCGCCGATGCGGGCCGATTCGACCTCGGCGGGCACACCATCACCGTCAACGGCTCCGTCAACGTCAATGGCGACGGCGCGCTGGTGGAACAGAATGCTGCGGACGTACTGAACGTGGCCGGCGACTTCTTCACCAATGGCGCCAGCACCGTGGGGCTCCTCACCGCGGGCACCCTGCAGATCGGCGGGAACTTTCGCCAGGCGGCCGACGGCTCGGGTGCGGCCTTCTGGGCCACTGCCGGCCACACCACGCGGTTCACTGGCGGCGCGGGCACGCACAGCCTCAAATTCGACTCTCCATCCGGGTCGCCGAATGACAGCACGAACTCCCGGTTCGGCGCGCTCGAGCTGATCGGCGGGATCGACAGCATCATCGACCGCGTGCCCGCCGGCGGCCGGATCACGGTCGCCGCGGATGTGGTCGCCGACACCGCCATCCTCGCCAATACGCTGGCGGCCTACGATTCCCTCGTGCTCAACCCCGCCACCACCCAGCTCCGGGTTCGGACGGTGGAGAGCTGGAACGGGATCGACAATGAGGCCGGCTTCGCCTACCAGGCCACCTTCAGCAACTTCTACGGTGGAAGCGGGCTCCCGACCCTGCCGTACGTCAACGCTCTCGTGTCGGGCACGTCCATGACGGCGCTCGGCGACATCGCCACGACCGGCGCCTTCCAGGTCGGCATACCAGGTGAGATCGGGGGCACCACCGGCTCGGTCGCGATGGGTGGCCACACCTTCACTATCGGCGGCGACTTCTCCATCCGCGGCTTCGGCGACTTCTCCATGGGCGCCGGCGATTCGCTCGACGTGACCGGACAGGTCACCTTCCGCGGCCGGCCGGTCGCCGGGAACCTCACCGGCGGCACGCTGGTGGCGCGGAACGTCTTCACCGCGCAGGGGGACTCGGTCTTCATCGCCGATACCGCCCACCGGACGGTCTTCCTGGCCCCGGGCATTTCGACGCTCTTTGCCAGCATCACGTCGCCGGACGCGCTCCAGTTCGGGAAGCTCGACGTCCTCGACGGCGGGGTACGGAACGTCTCGAGCCTCGGGGTCCCCTTCACCGTCCGGGGCAGCCTGATGCTCGGCAATGCCGCTGGCGGGCTCAACGGGTCCGGTGCGAACCTGGTGGCACTCGGCCCGGTGTTCGGCGTCACGGGGAGCACCCTGACGCTCAACTCCCTCGCCGTGGCCAACACCCTGGCGACGTCGGGGATCTACAGCGTCGGGAACACGATCTTCACGGGGGGCGGCCAGCTCATCCCGACCCTGAGCTACCAGGACGTGACCGTCCAGGGCACTGCGACCCTCACCGATTCGCTCATCATCCCGGGGAACGCCCTGACGATCGATGGCGTGACCGGGCCGGCGAACCTGACGATGGCGGGCTTCAAGATCGTGGCGGGCATCCTGGTGACCAACCAGCAGGGCACCATCACGATGATGAACGCCAATGACACGCTGGACGTGCGGAGCAGCGCCCAGTTCAACGGTGGCGATGAGACCGGCAAGCTGACCGCCGGCGTGCTCCTGGTACACGGGAACTTCCAGCAGACCAACACCACGAGCGACTCGAGCTTCGCGGCCACCGGCACGCACCAGACCCGGTTCACCGACTCGACCGTCGCGGTCAACGCGATCGTCAACTCGATGTTCGCGGGGGCGTCACGATTCAATAACGTGGTGATCACCGGCGTGGGCGTGGCCTTCACCGGCCAGGTCTGGGTCGGCGGCAATATCGGCATCGCCTCACCGACCGTCCTGCCGGTCACGGGCGGCACAGTGACCATCGGCGGTTCGCTCGCCGACGCCGGGCCGACCGCGTACCTCTGGAACGTGGACACCACCCTCTTCCTGTCGCGGAATCCGTCCCTCCCCGACTCGATGAACAGGACGGTGATCCTGGCGGGCGGCGATACGCTCACCGACCTCCTCCGCGTCGCCGGCGAGCTCGTCATCCAGGACACCATGGTGGTGAACGGCTACACCCTCGTGGTCCATAGCGGGCTCACGGTCACGGGCCCCGGCGTGCTCCAGATGACGAACTCGACTGACGACGTCGTCGTCGACGGCCAGGCTTTATTCAACGGGGCCCCGAGCACCGGGATGATGAGCGCCGGACGGCTGACGCTGAACGGCGGCCTCGTCACCGGCAACGTTTCCCTCGGCGGGTTCGATGCCACCGGGAGCCACGTCACGGTCCTCAACGGCGGCGCCACCAAGTCGCTGATCTTCGCCAACGGTGCCCACGGCTACGGATTCAACGACGTCGTCACCTACGACGCCGCGCTGAACATCCCCTACGGCGCCGTGGTCCACGGGACCTTCCGCGACTCGGTGGAAGGGCAGAACCTCGACTTCTTCGGCAGCGACAGCACGCTGACGGCGGGGCGGCTCGAACTGCACGTCGCCACGGTCAATGATCTCCGACTGGTGATGGGTGACTCCTCGCAGGTCGACACCCTGAACGTCCTGTTCAGTGACCCGGAGGCGAAGACCCAGATCACCGTCCGCGGGGCCGGGCGTACCACGCCGCTCGATCTCCACGGGTTCACATTCAACAACATCCCGACCGCGGGCCTGCTGCTGCAGGTGGACGACACCCTCGTGGACGCGAACGGCCTGACCGTCCGGATGTTCGGCAGCGTTCCGTTCGACGGCTCGACGCTCACCGGCCTGACCGGCGGCGCGACCGCGCTGTGGAGCCAGCTCGCGCTGACCGCTCCGCTCCCGGCCACGATCGACAGCGCCGTTCCGTTCGGCTTCTCGATGCAGGTCACCGAGCCCGACGGGTCGTTCCGGAGCAACGTGAGCGCACAGGTGGACCTCACGATGGGGGCCAACCCGGGGCTTGCGACGCTCGTCCCGGCCGCCCCCACCGCCAACTTCGATGGGGCCAGCGCCAGCTTCTTCGGGATCCAGCTGATCGGCAGCAGCGCCGGTGCCTCCTTCCACTTCGCCGTGCAGGGCCGGGCGATCGACAGCTTCACCACGCCGACCTTCAACGTGACCAACCCGGCGCCCGCCGGCGCGGTGGTCTTCACCAATGGCGCCGCCACCGGGCTGTGGAGCGCGCCGGGCAACTGGTCGACCAGCCTGGTGCCCGCCAACACCGACTCCGTCTTCATCCCGGGCGGCGTCTCGGTGACCTTCGACGCCGGGGTCGATACCATCGGCACCCTGGTGCTCGGGAGCGGCGCGAACCTCAACCTTAACGGCGGCACCCTGGTCTCCACCGGCAACGTGTTCGCCGGACAGACGATCAGCGGCTTTGGAACGCTCGAGGTCGCCGGTGGGGCCAGCCTGATCTCGGGCACCCTCCCCACCATCCGCGTGACCGGCAGCGCCTCGGCGGTCGGCCGCACCAGCATCGTCGGCAATCTGATCATCGACGGCCCGACGGCCGAGTTCAATGTCGGCGGGCAATTCGTGGATGTGAGCAACACGCTGTTCACGCAGAACGGCGGTCTCCTCACGATGGACGGCCTCGCCGACACGCTGTACGTGGCGAGCACCAGCTTTGCCGGAGGAAACGAGACCGGCCGTCTCACCGACGGAGTGCTCCTGATCCAGGGGAACAGCTTCGACCAGGCCGGCGGCGATCCGAACTCGTTCCACGCCAGCGGGAACCACACCACGATCTTCGGGAATGGCGGGAGCCCGGCCGCCGTGAACATCGGCGGCCCCTATGCCTCGCAGTTCGCCCACGTGAAGGTCCAGAACCCTAATGGCGTGAACTTCAACGAGAGCGGGCTCGGCTTCGTCCGGATAGTCGGCGATCTCACCGTGAGTGCCGGCGGGGTCGTTGCCGGCGACACGATCCGGGTCGACGGGAATGTGAGCAGCGGCGTCATTGACTCGATCGGCACCGCCGTGCTCCAGGTGGGCGGCGCCCTGGCGGTCACCGGGAGCTACGGCGTCCCGGCCACGATGTTCGTGGGGACCGACCAGACCATCCCGGCGCTCCCCTACCAGCAGCTGGTCCTCGCGGACACCAACGCCACGCTCGGCGCCAACGTGGACGCGGTGAACGTCTACACGCAGTCCGGCCTCCTGCACCTCGGCGGCCACACCCTGCACGCGCAGTCGTTCGCGACCCTCGGGTCCGGCCGGCTCGTGATGACCAACGCCCTCGACACCCTGATCGTCGACCAGCTCGCAATCTTCGGCGGCCAGACCGAGGGCAGCTTCCTGACCGACGGCGCGGTGATCCTAGCCGGCAATCTCGACGGCCGCTCAAGCAAGTACCTCGCGAGCGGGAACCACCTGACCCGCTTCGTCGGCGCCAACGACACCGTCTTCACCTCCCCCTTCGTCATCTGCGAAGGTCCCTGCTTCCCACCGAATCTCGGCGTCTGGACCGGGCGCCTCGAGGCGACGAACGCGAACCTCGTCGTCAGCGAGCCGACCGGCGGCGGCCTGCACGTCGAGGGGAACGCCCTCCTGACGAATTCGACTGTCGGAGACGGGACCGGGTCACTGTATGTCCAGGGCGACCTCACCGTCGACGCCACGAGCACGATCCAGACCTTCTACCTGACCGTCGGCCAGCGGATGGACGTGGCGTCCGGGGGGACGTTCAACGTCAACTCGACCTACTACCCCGGCCCGGCCTCGCACATCACCGCGGCGCCGTACAAGAACCTGTTCGTCAGCGGCAATGCGGTGCTCGATACCGCGGTGGCCGCAGGGTACGCGACGGTGCTCGGTACGGGCCGCCTCGCGCTGAACGGGCGGACTCTTGCCGTGGATTCCAACTTCACGGTCACGGACAACGCGCACCTGGTGATGGCCGACCCGCTCGACGCCCTCGTGGTGACGGGGCGCGCCACCTTCCAGGGCGACAGCAGCGAAGGCGACTACACCGCGGGCACCATCCGGGCCCAGACCTTCCTCCAGACCACCGGACCCTCCGGGAGCCTGCAGTCGTTCGTCGAGACCGGCTCGCATCGCCTCACCCCGGTTCTGGGTGACACCATCCGGATGAACGCCTCCGGACCGCTCGGCTCGCGCCTCAAGACCATCGACTTCGGCACCGCCGCGGGCGGCGTGACCATCGGCGGCTCCATCTGGGTCAGCGATACGCTGCGGATCGCCAACGCCGGCACCTACGTCAACTCGGACTCGCTCACCAACATCGTGGCCGGAACGGTCGAGATCCTGGCGGGCGGGATCGGGGTCAACACGCTCGGTATCCGGGACTCGATCACGTATACCGGGTCGGCCTACGACGTCGGGCTCACCAAGTTCGCCGGCAATATCAGCGGTGGACAGCTGATTCCGAGCGGGATCCCGTATCGCAATGTCGAGGTGCAGTACGGCGCCCATCTGGCCGGGAACGTAGATCTCCTGACCGGCGGGTACCAGATGTCGGTCAACAACAGCGGCCTCCTCGACCTCGCCGGACACGCGCTGTACGCGGGCCGGTTCGAAACACAGGGCGGGGGTCGCCTCCAGATGATCAGCGGGGCCGACACGTTGATGGCCGCCAACGTCAACTTCAGTGGCGGCAGCACGGCTGGCCTTCTCAAGGCCGGCGTGATCCGCGCGGGCAACTTCAGCCAGTCCGACGCGGTCGACGTCCTCTCCTTCGCGCCGTCCGATTCCCAGGTGACCGAATTCGTGACCATCGGGTTCGCGCCGGAGAGCGGCTACAACCTGTCGATGGCGCCGAGTGCGGGCGCCGCAGGATCGCACTTCAACCGGTTGCACCTCCTGTCGACCGCCGGGACCCGGTTGTCCAACGGCATCTATGTGAGCGACACGCTCTACATCAACAACTCGCTCATCGGGTCGCTATATACCGTCGTCGGAGGGGGGCCGATCGTCATCGGTACCGCCGCGGCCGTATCGCTCGATACCCTGCGCGTGCTCTCGACCCTCACGGTCGACCCGTCGGCCACGATGACCGTCCCGAACATCGTCTTCGGGCCGGCGGCCGCGCCGGTGCCGGGCGCGGTGACGTACAACAACGTCTTCATCGAAGGTGGTCAGACCCTCACCGACACGCTCACCGCCAGCAGCAGCATCATCCTCCGCGCGGGCGGCACGCTCACCCCGAACGGGCACAAAGTCAGGGCGGCAGGCGGACTCTACCTCGTCGAGAGCGCCCACCTGGTGATGGCGCCCGGCGACACCGCCGAGGTG
>JANLXK010000418.1:0-10846 GCA_031365045.1 Gemmatimonadota bacterium
TCGTACATCCTAGTTGGGGGCCGGGTTGAACAGCAGGCGCACTCCCCCTCGCGGTTTGGGGTTGGGGGGGCGGGGGGGGGTGGCGCGCTTTGCGGAGAGGGGGTCGGGGGGTGAGGTTTGAGCATGGATCTCCCCACCCACCTGACCACCGTCCTGGCCCGTCTCCGCCTCCCGGCGGGGCGCGCGCTGGTGGCGGTCTCGGGTGGTCCCGATTCCCTCGCCCTCCTCGATCTCCTCGTCGCCACCCGCGCCCAGCACGGGCTCGAGCTCATCGTGGCGCACGCCGACCACGGCATCCATCCCGACAGCGCGAAGGTTGCCGAGCAGGTCCAGGAGATCGCCCGCGGCTACGACCTCCCCTGCGTCGTTGGTCACCTTCACCTCGGCGCCGAGCATGCCTATCCCACCGAGACGGTGGCCCGCACGTCGCGGCACGGGTGGTTCCGGCAGGTCGCGCTCCGCGAGGACGCCGCGGTCATCTTCCTCGCCCATCACGCCGACGACCAGGCCGAGACGGTCCTGCTGCGTGAGTTGAAGGGGAGCGGGGTGGCGGGGCTCCGGGGGATGGAGCTTCGCCGCGGACTCCTCGTCCGCCCGCTCCTCGCCGTCCCCCGCGCGCTCCTCCGCGACTACCTCGCGGCGCGCGGTCTCTCGGCGTGGGAAGACCCCGCCAACGTCGATCACCGGCACCTCCGCTCCTGGATCCGCGGCTCGATCCTGCCGCAGCTCCGGGAGCGGGTCCCGGCGGTCGATCGTCATCTCCGGCGTACCGCCCGTGACGCCGAGCGGAACAGTGACGCGTGGGGGGCGGTGCTCCGGGGGTGGGCCGATCTCGAGTTCAAGGACGACGCGACCGGTCCCTCGGTCTCCGCCGCCGCGGTCGCCCGGGCCGAACCGGCCCTCGCCCAGGCGATCGTCCGTTCCCTCGGTCGCGTCGCCGGAGGGGTCGTCGGCCACCGTGCCGCTCGGCGCGCGATCGAGCTCGCCGTGGGTGGTGTGAGCGGCAAGTATGCCCAACTCGGCGCGGGGTGGGTGGCGGAGCTTTCGTTCGGAAGGCTGGTGGTCCGTCCCGAGTGGCCCGCCGGTGCGCTCGCGCCGATCGCGCTCGATGGCGGGTCGGGCTCCGCCCTCTGGGGGGGATGGAAGGTCGCGTGGCGGCGGGAGCCGGCCCCGTCAGTACAAGTGCGGGGAGGGTTCACCGCGTGGTTCCTCCCCGATACTTTGGCTATACGCCCGTGGCGTCGGGGGGACCGGATCTCCCCCCTCGGCGGCACCGGCCGCCGGCTCGCGGTCCGCTGTTTCCAGGACGCCCGGGTGCCGGCCGGTCGCCGGGCGCGCTGGCCGCTCTTCGATGCCGGTGGTCGCCTGGTCTGGATCCCGGGCGTCTGCCGTTCCACCGATCTCCTCCCGCCCGAAGGGGCCGAGGCTCTGCGTGTCGATGTCCATGTCGCCTGAGGATCTCCGGCGCACCGGCGGGAAGTCGATGAAGGCGATCATCTACGACGCCGCCACGATCCAGCGGCGGGTGTCGGAGATGGGGGGTGAGATCGCGAAGGCCTATCCGAGCGGCGAATTGCTCGTGGTGGGCATCCTCAAGGGGAGCATCCTCTTCCTGGCCGACCTCGTCCGCGCCATCGAGCGGCCCGTCCAGCTGGACTTCCTGGTGGTGTCGAGCTACGGGGCGGGGAAGAGCTCCAGCGGGAACGTCCGGATCACCTACGACCCCGCCATCGACCTGGGCGGAAAGCACGTCCTGCTCGTCGAGGATATTATTGATAGTGGCCGGACGCTCAACCGGCTGGTGGCCCTCCTGGGAGAGCGCCGGCCCGCGAGCCTCGCCATCGCGGCGCTGCTCGACAAGCGCATCGCCCCGGAGCCGCCGAAGGAGCTCCGTTTCGTTGGATTCCACGCCCCCCCGGCCTTCCTGGTGGGATACGGGCTCGACTACGCCGAAGAGTACCGGCATTTGCCGTTCATCGCGGACTTGGAATAGATGACCGATCGCACACCTCCACGCCCCCAGGGCCCGAATTGGGCCGGCCTCTCCCGGAGTGCTGCACTTTGGGTGCTGGTCATCCTGGTGTCGTTGTTCCTCTTTCAGATCATGAGCAAGCGCGCGGGAGGCATCCAGGAATTCGCCTACACCGCGTTCCAGACGCAGCTCGACGCGGGCAACATCCAGAACGTCATCTTCATCGACGGCACCCGCATCGAAGGGGAGTTCAAGGCCCCCGTGCCCCAGGAGGACGGACGCACCGCGCGCGGCTTCTCGGTGCTCCTCCCCATCAAGGACAGCGAGCAGTTCCTGGCCCGCCTCGAGGCCGCCAAGGTCCCGATCAAGGCCAAGGAGGATACCGGAGGCATCGGGCTCTTCCTGCTCAACACGCTGCCCTGGCTGGTGATGTTCGGGCTGATGTTCTTCCTGATCCGCCAGCTCCAGGCCGGCGGCAACCGGGCCTTCAGCTTCGGGAAGAGCAAGGCGAAGATGCTCACTGGCGACACGCCCAAGATCACCTTCGCCGACGTGGCCGGGGCCGATGAGGCCAAGGGGGAACTGCAGGAGATCATCGAGTTCCTCAAAGACCCGCACAAGTTCACCCGCCTCGGCGGCCGCCTCCCCAAGGGCGCCCTTCTGGTCGGGCCGCCGGGGACCGGCAAGACGCTGCTCGCCCGCGCGGTGGCGGGGGAGGCGGGACGTCCCTTCTTCTCGATGTCGGGTTCCGACTTCGTCGAGATGTTCGTCGGCGTCGGCGCGAGCCGCGTGCGCGATCTCTTCGAACAGGGGAAGGCGCACGCCCCCTGCATCATGTTCATCGACGAGATCGACGCCGTCGGGCGTCACCGCGGCGCCGGCCTGGGTGGCGGCCACGACGAACGCGAGCAGACGCTCAACCAGCTGCTGGTGGAGATGGACGGCTTCGAGTCGAACGACGGCGTGATCCTGATCGCGGCCACCAACCGGCCCGACGTGCTCGACCCCGCGCTGCTCCGGCCCGGCCGCTTCGACCGCCAGATCGTGGTCGACGCGCCCGACGCCAAGGGACGCGAACAGATCCTGAAGGTCCACACCCGGAAGATCCCCCTCGGCGCCGACGTGCGGCTCGATATCGTGGCCAAGGGGACCCCCGGAATGGTCGGCGCCGATCTCGCCAACCTCGTCAACGAGGCGGCGGTGCTCGCGGCGCGCGGCAACAAGTCGGTCGTCGACATGCACGACTTCGAGGAGTCCAAGGACAAGCTGATGCTCGGCCTGGAACGGCGGAGCCTCGTGCTCTCCGAGGAGGACCGGAAGCTCACCGCCTTCCACGAGGCGGGGCATACGGTGGTCTCGCTCGTCGTGCCGGGGTCGGACCCGGTGCACAAGGTCACCATCGTGCCGCGCGGCCGGGCGCTCGGGTTGATGAGCTCGCTCCCGGAGAAGGACCGGCTCAACGCGACGCGTCAGTGGCTGGTGGGGCGGCTCGCGATCAGCTTCGGCGGCCGGGTGGCCGAGGAACTGATCTTCGGCCCCGAAAAGGTCACGACCGGCGCGGGCAGCGACATCCAGCAGGCCACCGATATCGCGCGCCAGATGGTGACGCGCTACGGGATGAGCGAGCGGGTCGGGATGATGGCGGTCGAGGTCCGAAGCACCGAGGTCTTTCTCGGCCGCGACTACGGGCAGCGCCATGAGGTCTCCGAGCACACCGCCAAGATGGTGGACGAGGAGGTGAAGCGGCTGCTCGACCAGGCCTACGCCCTGGCCCGGGTGGTCCTCACCGAGCACCGCGATCTCCTCGATCGCGTGGCGCTGGCCCTCCTCGAGCGCGAGACCCTCAACGGCGAAGATGTGATGATGCTCCAGGCGGGAAAGATCCTTCCGCCGAAGGAAGAGCCGCCGATGCCGAACGCACCGAATGCGCCGGTGACCGCGGCCCGGCCGGACGCGCGCCCGGTCGTCCCGCCGATCCTCGGCGGGCCGGCGCCCGAACCGTCGGGGGCGTGAAGGCACGCTTCCTTCCCGTCCATCGCCGCGCGGCCTTCGCCGAGTTCCTTCGCGGCCACGGTTGGGACGAACCTCGGGCCGAGTCCGCCGCGGACGGACTTGGCCCGGTGGCTATCGTTGTCGCGGGCGTCAGCCCGCCGGTCATCGAGGCGCTCAAGCAGTGGAACCTCAAGATGGGCCTGGATCTCCTCACCGGCGACGACTGGGCGCTCATTGCAGGGACCGCCGCACGCGTCTCGGCGCTCGCGCGCCCGTGGACCATCCCGCCCGAGTTGTCGGAGCTCGCTGTCGCGGTGGGCCTCGCCTTGCCCGCTGGCCCACCCGCCTACTGGCACACTGGCCGCGGCACCATCCCGCTGCAGCGACCGATCATGGTCGGCATCCTCAACGTCACCCCCGACAGCTTCAGCGACGGCGGCGCCCACCCGACCGTGCATGCCGCGGTCGATCACGCGCGGCAGATGCTCGATGACGGTGCCACGATGCTCGACATCGGTGGCGAATCGACCCGGCCAGGGAGCTTGGCCGTCTCGGCCGAGGAAGAACTGCATCGCGTCATGCCGGTGATCGAGGAATTGCAGCGCCGCTTCGCCGCAGTGCCGCTGTCCATCGACACGACCAAGTCGCTGGTCGCCCGCGCCGCGCTCGCCGCGGGTGCGTGGGTCGTCAACGACGTGAGCGGCCTCCGGTTCGACCCGGCGATGGGAGGCGTGATCGCCGAGGCCGGAGCGGGGGTGATCGTGATGCACTCGCGCGGCGGGTTCGCCGATCTCGCCTCGTACACCCACGCGCAGTATCCCGAGGGTGTGACCGCCGCGGTCGGCCGCGAGCTGGGTGAGGCGGTGGCGCGCGCCACGGACGCGGGCATTCCGCTCGACTCGGTCGCGGTCGACCCCGGATTCGGCTTTGCCAAGTCCCCCGAGCAGAATATCGTTCTGCTCGACCAGCTCGCCGCGATCGCGGCCCTCGGCCGCCCGACCTTCGTAGGGTTGTCCCGGAAGCGGTTCCTGGGGGAGCTGGCCGGCCGCGCCGCCGACGATCGCGACCGCGCCACCGCGGCGGCCTGCCTGGCGGCGGCCGAACGCGGCGCCCACCTCTTCCGGGTCCACGACCCGGCCGCTGTCCGCGACGCCCTCGCCGTCGCCCACGCCCTCGGAGAGACCCGATGCCCCCCGACCAGCTGAGACTCCTCGCGCCCAACTGGCGTGACGCCGTCGAGATCCTGCTGGTCGCCTTCGTGATCTACCAGCTGCTCCGGTTCCTCGCGGGCACCCGCGCCCTCCAGATCGTCTTCGGCCTCCTGGTGCTCCTGGCCGGATGGGTCGTGGCGTCGCTCCTCAAGTTCACGATGGTGACGTACTTGCTCTCGGCCCTCTTCACCTACGGCGTCTTCGCGCTCGCCGTGGTGTTCCAGCCCGAGCTCCGGCAGGCGCTCGCGCGACTGGGGCGCGCGCGACCCTTCCGGATCTTCGTGGGCGGGGCGAGCGCCGCGGTGGCGGAGGAGATCGCCGAGGCGCTGGCGCGGCTCTCGCGCGGGTCGACGGGCGCCATCATCGCCGTCGAACGTGACGCCTCGCTCGAGGAGGTCGCCTCCTCCGGTACCGCCGTCGAGGGGATCGTCTCGGCCGAGCTGCTGCAGAGCATCTTCCTCCCGCCGTCCCCGCTGCACGACGGGGCGGTGATCATCCGCGGAGAACGCCTCGCCGCCGCGGGGGCGATCCTCCCCCTCACCGAGACGCCCATCGCGGACCGCTCCCTCGGCACCCGCCACCGTGCCGCCCTCGGGCTCTCCGAGGAGACCGACGCGCTGGTGTTCGTGGTCAGCGAGGAGACCGGTCAGCTGGCCCTGGCGCTTCGGGGTCGATTGTATCGCGACCTCGACCACGACCAGGTCCGGCGCGCGCTCGCCTATTCCCGGCTGGACGCCAAAGAGCTTTCCGACACCGGGACCCCGGTCCCCCTCTCATGAACGCACCGACATCCCCGACCGCCGCCGAACGGTGGCGCTTCGCGCTCGTCCTCTTCGCCGTGGCGCTCGCGATCCTCAGCGCCACCCTCGCGCCCAGCGTCACGCTCTGGGATGCCGGTGAGTTCCTGGCCGCCTCGAAGATCCTGGGCGTGCCTCATCCGCCGGGGGCGCCGCTCTGGGTGATGCTTGCGCACACTTGGGCGACGGTCATCGGGGTCGGCAGCTGGGTCTGGCGGGTCAACCTGCTCACCGCTGTCGCGAGCGCCGCCGGCACAGCGTGCTTCGGCCTCGTCGCCTGGGAGACCCTCCGCCGAGTGCCGGCGCTCGCGGAAGCGGGAGCACCGCGCTGGCTCGTGCAGGTCGGGGCGGGGGGTGCCGCGTTGGCGGGGGCGTTCACCTTCACCAACTGGCAGAACTCGAACGAGACCGAGGTCTACGCCATTGCGATGTTCGTCATCGCGCTGGTCTGCTGGCTGCTGCATCGCTGGCGTGAGCTCCGGGGTACCGAGCGGGCCGATCGGATCCTGCTCGTCATCCTCTATCTGGCCGGGCTCTCGATCGGCAATCACCTGCTGGCACTCCTGGTGGGGCCGGCGGTGGTCGCCTTCCTCACCCTGGTCTCGCGCGAGGCTCCGCTCAAGGATCCGGTCGAGCGGTCGCAGGAGCACGCGACGACGGCGGTGGTGGCCGGGACTTGGTTCCTCCTCATCGGACTCGGGTTGGGGAGCACCGGGCTGATCGTCATCGGGGCGACCGGGTTCGTGGTCGCCGCGGTCTGGGCCGCGACCCATCGCCGGGCGGCCTTCGCGTCGGTGGCGCTGGTGGTCGCCGTCATCGGGATCACGTCGTACCTCTTCCTCTACATCCGCTCGGGCCAGCACCCGATGATCAACGAGGCCCAGCCGGACAACTGGCAGAGCCTCCTCGACGTGATCCGCCGCAAGCAGTATCCGCCGCGCGGGCCGTTCGACGACCCGACCGTCCCGCACGGCCGGGGGAACCCGGGGCGCTCGCTCACGATCATCGGGATGCAGCTGGTCAACTACTTCCAGTACTTCTTCTGGCAGTGGGGGATGGGCACCGTCGACTGGAAGCGGATCGTCCCCTTCGCCTCGCTCTACTCGCTGCTCGGCGTGGTCGGTGCGACCGCGCATCGGCGTGCCGACCGGTCGGGGTGGGGGCTGTTCATGGTTCTCTTCCTGACCACCGGCCTGGGGCTGATGGCCTACATGAATTTCAAGCCGGGATCCTCCCTCTTCTTCAAGCAGTATCCTGACTTCGCGAACCACGAGGTGCGGGAGCGGGACTACTTCTTCGTCGTGAGTTTCGTGGTCTGGGGGATCTGGGCGGGGATGGGACTCACCCTCCTGGCGCGGAAGGCGTACGCCTCTGTTGTTGTGGCGGCCATCAGGCCGCGGGCCTTCAGGCCGCTGGCCGCGGGGGCGGTGCTGGCGCTCTGTCTCATCCCGGTCGCCACCAACTGGGCCGGGGCGAGCCGCGCCCGTCCGCCCGTCGCGCGGTTGGCCCACGACTTCGCCTACGACCTGCTCAATTCGGTCCCGCCGTACGGCATCCTGATCACCTACGGCGACAACGACACCTTCCCCCTCTGGTACGCGCAGGAGGTGGAGGGGATCCGGCCCGACGTCACGATCGTCTGTCTCGCACTGGCGCAGACCGACTGGTATCTCCGTCAGCTCCGCGACAACCCGACCCGCACCTTCGTCGACAGCGGCTCGGCACCCCATTGGCAAGGGAAGGCCGGTCCGCGTCCCGACTGGCCGGTCCACACGATGACCGACGCCGAGATCGCCGGGATCGCCGGGGCCCTGCACCCCGTGAACCAGAACACCCCGGTGCAGCTGGGGCCGATCGCACACGTGATCCCGGCGGGTGCGATACTTGCCCCCAATGACATCGGCGTGCTCCGCATCATCCAGCAGAACCTCGGCCGCCGGCCCATCGCCTGGGCGGTCTCTGCGGGGCGGAGCTTCCTCGGGCTCGACGAGCACGTCGTGCAGGAAGGGCTGGCGATGTCCCTGAAGCCGGCGCTCCCCGACAGCACCGACCCGCGCTATGCACCACGGAGCCTGAACGGGGTCCTGCTCGACCTGCCGACCACGGCGCGGCTGGTCGATTCGGTCTACCTGCGCGCCGGACTCGATGCCGTCGACGATCGCCCCGAGATGGAGAGCGCGGCGGAAGGAGTGGCCGGCAACATGACGCAGCCGATCATCCTCCTCGCCGTCGCCGCCGACGCCCGGGGAGACATCGCCACCGCCATGCGCTACCTCGAACTCGCGGTCCGGATGCGCCCCGACCCCCAGCTGAAGGGAGCGCTGGAACAGGAGCGTCAGCGGATGATGACGGAGCAGGTGCCGGCGATCCCGAGACCGTGAAGGCGGGTGAGGGGTAAGGGGTGAAGGGTGAGGGGGCGTCAAGTTTGGCTTACTTCTGGACGCTTCGGATGAGCCCTAGTACCAGCCGACAAGCGCGATCACATCGGCCGATCAGGGGGGTGGTCAGCTGCGCTGGCACCGCCCCGCACTTCGTCATCGTGCGCAGGAGGTCCAGAGTTTCGATCGCGGAACCGTAGGCGATCCGAAGATGCTTTGAGCAGGTGGGACCTTTGGTAAAGGCAAATCCCTCCGCGATGTTCAGTTGCACCGAAAGCGAGGACTTCTGGATCTGCCAATACAGGGCGGCTGCCCATGGCCGCCAATTGGTCTTGCTGAAGTCGATGACCCCCAGGGCGACCGCTTCGGCCTCCTGCCAGGCGATGAGTGAGGTGTGGTCTCGCATCCCTCCGAAGCTAGGAACTGAGGTCCGATGGTGGTAACCCGAACGCTGTCTGAGGTGGCCAATTCTACTCACGCGGCCCCCTCACCCCTCACCCGTTACCCCTCACCGCTTTCGAGCCGCCGTAACCTCAACTAGATTACAGGGTTATGGACTTCCCCGACCTCCCGGCCCACCTCGCGCAGGTACGCGAGGAGATCGCGGCCCGGCAGGCGAAGGGAGGGTGGACCCATCCGGTGCGGATCGTGGCGGTCACCAAGACGCACGGCCCCGAGGCGGTCCGGGCAGCGGCAGCGGCGGGACTCTCGATCGTCGGGGAGAAGCGGGTGCAGGAAGCGCTCCCGAAACAGGACTCCACGACTGATGTGGCCATCCAGTGGCACCTGATCGGCGCGCTCCAGCGCAACAAGGTCCGGCAGGTCATCGGACGCTTCGGGCTGATCCATTCGATCGACCGATTCGACCTGGCCGAGGAATTCCAGAAGCGCGTTCCTCCCGGGCAGTGCCAAGCGGTGCTCCTCCAGGTGAATTGTTCGGGTGAGCCGCAGAAGGGCGGGGTGGAACCGGCGGAGTGCGGGGCGCTCCTCGACCAGCTCCGCGCACTCGAGGGGATCGAGGTCCGCGGCCTGATGACGATGGCCGAGTTCACCGACGACGAAGCGATCCAGCGGGCCGCCTTTCGACGACTCCGCGCGGTGCAGGAGCAGGGACGGGCGGCCGGGCATGCGCTGGCCGAGCTTTCGATGGGAATGTCAGCAGACTACGGCGTCGCGGTCGAAGAGGGTGCGACACTGGTCCGGTTGGGCACTCTCCTCTTCGGAACGAGGGACCGATGACTGACGACGTCTTCAATCTCACTCCCCACGATGTGCGCGGTCAGGAATTCGCGCGCGCCTTCCGCGGCTATGACGCGGCCCAGGTGGAGGAGTTCCGTGGCCGCGTGGCCGAGGCGATCGATCGCCTCCTGCGCGAGCGGTCGCAGTTCGAGGAACGGGTCCGCGGGATGCAGGAGCAGCTCCGCTCTTTCCGCGAGCGCGAGCGCGCGATGAACGAGGCGCTCGTCTCGGCCCAGCAGCTCCGCGCCGACACCAAGCAGCAGTCGGAGCGCGAGGCGGAGTCGGTGCTGCGCGAGGCCAAGGCGGAGGCCCTCCGCGTCGTCGCCCGGGCGGAGGAGCAGGAACGGATGGTGCGCGAGCGCTTCGAAGCGGCGCAGCGGCAGTTCTCGTCCTATCTCGCCAACTTCCGCGCCCTCCTCGAGCGTCAGCTCGGCGAGGTCGAAGGGTTGCAGGCGAGCGCGCAGGTCCGCGCCCAGCTCCAGGTCGAGCGGAGCGACCCGCAGACGGAGTTGGTCCTCAAGCGCAAGGTGTGACCGGCGTGAGCAAGTTTCCCGCCTGGCCTGCCTCGGCCACGGCGCTCGAGGACGGGATCCTCGGCACGTGGAAGGACGAGCAGCTCTTCCAGCAGGTGCAACGGTCGCGCGCCGGGGGGGCGCCGTTCGTGTTCTTTGAAGGTCCGCCCACGGCCAACGGCCGGCCCGGGATCCACCACGTCTTCAGCCGCACCATCAAGGACCTCATCTGCCGGTTCCGCGTCGCCCAGGGGCGGCAGGTCACCCGGAAGGCGGGGTGGGACACGCACGGCCTCCCGGTCGAGCTCGAGGTGGAGAAGAAGCTCGGCTTCAAGGGGAAGCAGGACATCGAGGCCTATGGGGTCGAGAAGTTCAACGTGCTCTGCCGCGAGAGCGTCTTCCAGTACAAGAGCGACTGGGAGAAGCTCTCCGAGCGCACCGGCTACTGGCTCGACTACGACGCCCCCTACGTCACCTATTCCAACGAATACGTCGAGTCGGTCTGGTGGCTGCTGGCCGAGCTGCACAAGAAGGACCTGCTCTACCGCGGTCATCGGGTGCTGCCGTACTGCCCCCGCTGTGGCACCGCGCTCTCGAGCCACGAGCTGGCGCTCGGCTACGAGGACATCACCGACAAGAGCATCTACGTCACCTTCCCGCTCACTGACGGCTCCGGGCGGGAGCTGGTCGTCTGGACCACCACGCCATGGACCCTGCCGAGCAACGTGGCGGCGGCGGTCGATCC
>JANLXK010000424.1:0-12316 GCA_031365045.1 Gemmatimonadota bacterium
CAGCAATCTCACCGTGGGCGAACTCAAGGAGTGGCTGCAGCCCGAGGTCGTGGTGCAGGCCGACTGGCTCGATGGCCGTCCGATCGGCCTCCGGCTCCCGAAGACGATGGAGCTCGAGATCGTCGATACCGCCCCGATCATGAAGACCGCGACCAAGACCGCGTCCACCAAGCCGGCGACGCTCTCGAACGGCGTCGTGATCCAGGTGCCGGAGTTCCTCAGCACCGGTGAGCGAGTGCGGGTCGACCCGAACAGCGGCGAGTATATGGATCGGGCGAAGTAGACGCACAGGCGCACGGGCGCACGGGCGGACCGCGAGGGAATGGCGGGTAGGCGGAGGAAACGGAAGGGTGCAACGCAAGGAGTCATCCTGAGCGGAGTGAAGGATCTACTCGACTGGGCTCGGTCACCGTGAATTCGGCGACGGGGCACAGCGGGCAAGATCCTTCGCTCTGCTCAGGATGACTCCGCTGCTGTATCCAGCCTCCCTTCCCAACTTGCCGCGTACCCGCCTTACCGCCTACCCGCCTCGACCGTACATTCGCACGATGTCCGACCCCCTCCGCGACCGTCTCGCCGCCGCCCTCGGCCCCAATTACGAACTCCAGCGCCTCCTCGGCAAGGGAGGGATGGGGAGCGTCTACCTCGCGCGCGAGAGTGCGCTGGATCGGCTGGTGGCCATCAAGGTCCTTCCCCCCGAGGTCACCGGCGACCCGGAGACGCGCGAACGGTTCCGGCGCGAGGCGCGCACCGCGGCCAAGCTCACCCACCCGCACATCGTACCGCTCTACAGCTTCGGCGAGTCCGATGGACTCCTCTGGTTCGTGATGGGATACGTGGCGGGGGAGACGCTCGCCGCCAAGCTCGAACGGATTCCTCGGCTCGACCCAGAGATCGCACGGCGGGTGCTCGCCGACGTGGCCGACGCGCTCGACTACGCCCACTCGCACGGCATCGTCCACCGCGACGTGAAGCCGGAGAACATCCTGATCGAGGATTCGGGCGGAAAGGCGCTGCTCGCTGATTTCGGCGTGGCCCGGGCGGGTACCGGCTCGACCACGCTCACCACCGCGGGCGCACTGGTCGGGACGCCGCTCTACATGAGCCCGGAACAGGCGTCCGGAGAGCGGGATCTCGACGGCCGGTCGGACATCTATTCGCTCGGCGTCGTCGGCTACAAGATGTTGGCGGGGCGGACGCCATTCGAGGGTGGGGAGCTCCGAGCGGTACTAGCGGCCCATATCACTCAGCCTGCTCCGGCCCTGCCTGACGGGATTCCCGAGGCCCTCTCAGGCACGATCCGGCGTGCGCTCGCCAAGGTTCCCACTGAACGATGGGGCTCCGGGAGCGAATTCAGGCGAGCCCTGGGGACCGGTGAGATGATCACCGCCGACGAGGTGGACCGACTCGGCGCGGTCCCTTCCCTCCTTAGCATGACCGCGCTGTCGCTCCTACTCGCATTCGCCGTCTGGTGGATCGCGATGTTCGGTGTCGTGGGGGGAGGATTCTTCGATCACCTCCCCAACATGATCCTGATCGCGATCGGCCTCCTGGGCCCGCTGCTCCCATTGGCTGGGTGGATCGAGGCACGACGGAAGCGACTCTCGCTCGGCGCCGCGATCCGCATCGCCTTGTGGCCGCCCTCCTGGTGGGGGAGCTGGTGGCCTGAACGGCTCCGGCGACCCGGAGATGTATGGGCACGACTGCCGAAGACCCCCAGAAACATCCGACTGTTCTTCCTCGGCACGATCCTGTTCGGGATCCCCCTCCTTCCGTTCATGATCCTCGTGCTCCTCGGACGACTCACCCCCGAAGCGACCGCCGTCTGGACCCGGTACCTGTTGCCGGTCGCGGTCCCGCTCTTCGTGGCGCAGATGGGGGCGTTGGTGGTCGGCGCCAAGTGGGGGAAGCGTCACGGGCTTAGTGCCGAGGACGCCAGCTACCTCTTCAGTAAGCCGACCTGGCACGACCCTTTCTGGTCCCGGCCCGAGATCGCGCGACTCCTCGAGCCGGCCGGCAAGGTGGTTCGGAAGGAGGAGCTGCGCACGCCGGGGGAAATAGCCGCTGGTGTGCGACAGGTCGCGGCCTCTCTCCCCTCGCATCACGCGGCCCTCGCCCGCGAAGTGGTGGCGCACGCCGAAGTGATCGCGCAGCAGATCGGCAAGATGGACAAGGAGCTTGCGGCCCTGGCGCAGGAGGTCCGCGAGGAGGACATCATGGCGGTCGAGCGGAAGCTCACCGACCTCGGCCTTGCGAGGCCCGACGAAGCTTCGTCACGCCGGGAGATCCGGCAGATGCACCAGCAGCAGCTCGATGTGCTCCGGCGGCTGCAGCAGCAGGTGGTCGACGGTCAAGCCCGCCGCGAACAACTGACAGGATTGCTCCGCACCCTCTACCTGCAGGTGTCCGAGCTCGTGGTCGAGACCAAGCGGCTCACCGAAGCGGACACCAGCGGAGTCCGTTCCATCATCGCGGCTATGGGACGGGAGGCGGAAGGACTACGGGAAGTAGGCGGGTAGGCAGGTAGGCGGGTAGAAGAAGAACGGAACCGTCCTGAACGAAGTGAAGGACCTGCTCTCCATCGAGTAGGTCCTTCGCGTTGTTCAGGACGGTTCCTTGTTGTTCCTGCCCTCCTTGTTTCTTGCCAACTTGCCGCCTCGCTGCCTAGTCGCGTCCTGCCGCCGCAAACAGCTGCGCCGTCGTCCGGTTGCTCCGGAGCAGGTCCGCCGCCCGGCGGAGCGCCGGATCGAAGGCCACATCTCGGCGGAATACGAGCGTATCGGCTCCGACCAACCGCGCGACCCGTGTTTCCAGCATCCGGTCGGCGAGGCGCTGCGCGGCATCGAACTGGGTGCGGTCCACCTCGACCCCCGCCCCGGTCAGCCGAGCGAAGAGCGAGTCGCGCCAGGTCGGCGTGATGCGGAAGTCCCCCCTGGCGCCGGTCGCGAGGTTCCGCGCCAGCAGGCTCACGGCCGGCGCCACGGCGGAGCTCTTGGCCGCCATCCGCCGCGACAACTCCTTCTCGGCATCGACCATCGTGTCGGGCTTCACGGCGATGTCAGGGCTGATCCCCCCACCCCCGACCAGCCGGCGCCCCGCGTCGGTGCGGTAGGCGGTCGTATCCGCCGCTATGCCAGTACGGAGCGAACCATCCCGGTTCCTCGGCTTCTGGATGGTCCGACCGCTCGGCGTGTACCACCGCCCGGTCGTGAACTTGAGCGCCCACCCCTCTTCGAGCTGATAGAGGCTCTGCACCAATCCCTTGCCGAAGGTGGTATTGCCGATGACCAGCGCGCGGTCGTGGTCCTGCAGCGCACCGGTCACGATCTCGCTGGCCGAGGCGGTGTATTCGTCGGCCAGGACGATCATCGGCTCGCGGGTGGAGACGGCGTTGCCGTCCGCCTTGGAGACCTCATCCGGCTGACCACGGTAGCGGACCGTCACGACCTGCTGACCGGGGGGCAGAAAGAGGGATCCGATCCCGATGGCCTGGTCGAGCGAACCGCCGCCGTTACCGCGGAGGTCGAGGATGAACGAGGTCGCACCCTTCCGCTTGAGGTCGAGCATCGCGCGGCGCACTTCTTCGCGCGAGTCCTCATTGAAGCGCTGGAGCGGGAGATAACCGACGCCCCCTTCGAGCACGAGCGTGAACGGCACCGCGGGGACGTGCACCTGCGCCCGCACCGGCGTGAGCTCGATGAGCTCGGCGCCGTAGCGACGAATGCTCACCTTGACGGGGGTACCGGCAGGACCGCGGAGCCGACCGGTCACCGCATCGAGCGGCTGGCCGGTGACGGCCACACCGTCGACCATCACGATCCGGTCCCCGGCCTGGAAGCCGGCGGCCGACGCAGGTGTGTTGGCGAAGATCCGCCCCACCAGCACGCTGTCCCCTTCCTGCTCCACGCTCATCCCGAGGCCGGCGTACCGGTTCCCGATGGTCTCGCGCTGGAAGCTCTTCAACTGGTCGGGGCTGAAGAGGTCCGCGTACGGGTCATCCATCTCCTCGAGGATGCCGCGCGCCGCCGCCTCGTACGGGTTGTTGGCGACCGCGGTATCGAGCGAGGCCCCCTGCACGCGCTGGATGACCGACTCGACCAGCCAGAGCCCCGGCGGGTCGGCCCGCCCGGTGAAGGCGGCGGCGCCAGCGGCACCGACGACGAATGCGACCGGAAGGAGCACAAAGGGCAGCCAACGACGACGACGCATCGGGGACCTTGGGGGAACGGTGAGGACCTTACAACGTGAAACGGGGGCTCAACGCCCCCTTGGAACATACTACGGCTGAAGGTCGAGGGATGTTCCGGGGGTCAATTCCCCACAGCCTTTGTCGCCTCGGGCGACATGGCCGAGCCGCGAGTTCACTCGCGGAGGTCCGGCGCCGGATCTCCGCGGCATGAAGCCGCGGCTCGGCCTTCCCGCCATAGACGGGACCCACATCCCCCATTCGCATTCGTAGCCAGCATCTCGGATGTGACGGGGGTCCCCGCTCACGCCATCTGTGTGACCATACCCCCCAGCTCCGCGACCTTCGACTCGAGGCGGTCGTCCATCGCGTAGCCGCAATTGAGCCGGAAGCAGTTCTGGTATCGCTCCCCCGGAGCGAAGACCCGCCCCGGCATGATCCCGATCCCCGCCTTGAGGGCGTGCCGGGCCAGGTGGAGGGTATCGATCGACTCCGGCAGTTCGACCCAGAGGAGATGCCCTCCCGTGGGCCGAGTGACCTTGGTCCCCTCCGGGAAATAGCTGGCGATGGCGCGGCTGTAGTCCGCCACCTGGCCCCGATACCGCTGCCGCAGCCCCCGCAGGTGATGCTCGGCGCCGTGTCCGGCGAGGTATTCGGCGATGGCGAGCTGGGCCAGCGCGTTGGCCTGCATGCTGGTGGCGAATCGCATCCGCCCAGCTTCGGCCACGTGCCGCCCCGCCGCCAGCCATCCCACCCGGTACCCCGCCGCGAGCGTCTTGGAGAACGATCCGATGCTCAGGATGTCTGCCCGGCGGTCGCCGAAGGCACGGAGCGAACGGGGACGCGGGTCCTCATAGAACAGCTCGGAATAGACCCCGTCCTCGATGATCGTCACCCCATACTCGACGCAGACCTCCACGAGCCGGCGCCGGTCCTCCTCGGGGATGGTGGCACCAAGCGGGTTGTGGGCTGTAGGCATCGTGATGAGCGCGCGCGCCTTGAGCCGGCGGAGGACCGACTCCATTCGCTTGGTCTCCAGTCCCTCTTCGGTGCAGGTCGGCAGCTCGATCACCTTGAGGCCGAGCGACTCCGCCAGGTTCAGGATGCCGTAGTAGGTTGGGCTCTCGACCAGGATCGTGTCGCCCGGGCGGCAGACGGTGCGGAGGGCGATCTGGAGCGCCTCGGTGGCGCCGTTGGTGATGAGGACCTCGCCCGGATCGAGGGTGACCCCCTGCCCCACGGCGCGGCGGACGATCTGGTGGATCAGCTCCGGTTGGCCCCGCGGAGGGCCGTAACCGATGCCGAGTATGGCGGGGTCGCGGGCGAGGCGGGCGAGGATGGCGTTGAGGCGGCGACCGGGAAAGCCGGCGGGGTCCGCGGTGGCGACGCCGAAGGGGGCGATCGACGGATCGGTGACCCGGGCCAGGACATCCTGCACCAGCTCGGCGACGTCCACCGTCTCCCGGCTGGCCACCGGCCGGCTCGGTTCCGGGCGGGGGACCGCCAGGACCGGGCGATGGGAGACGTAGTGTCCAGACTGGGGCCGGACCTGGATAAGGTTCCGGTCCTCGAGCCGGCGGTAGGCCGCCAGGACCGTGGCCAGGGAGACCCGACGCTGGCGCGCGAGGCCGCGGACCCCGGGAAGGCGGTCACCAGGGCGGAGCGCCCCCGCCGCCATCTGGGAGGCGAGTTCTTCGGCCAGCCGGACGTAGAGCGGACCACTGAAAATGGGTTCAACTGTACTGGTCGCAGTCATATCCCTCTGGAACTGTTGCGGTGTTGAGCAATACGATACGTTGGAGGCCACGAGAGCGCAAGACGGGCGCACAGGCGCACAGGCGCACGGACGCACGGACGCACAGGCGCCCAGACGCACAGGCGCACAGACGCACAGGCGCACAGGCGGACAGACGCACGGACGCACGGACGCACGGACGCACAGGCGCACAGGCGCGAACAATGAACGGCGAGGGCCGAGATGGAATGGTTGTTCGATACGCGGGAAGGAGAAGCAAGGAACGGGTCGACTCGGCGGCCGGAGATCGCCATCGTACCGTATAATGCGGTGCACCGCGATGCGTTCCGCTTGCTCAACGAGGAATGGCTCACCGAGTACATGGAGATCGAGCCCGAGGATGCCCGGGTGCTTGCCGACCCGGAGGCGACGATCCTTGCCGGTGGGGGGACGATCGTCTTCGCCTTGGACGGCAAGGAGCCGGTCGGGACCGGGGCGCTCATCAACGAAGGGAACGGCCGGTTCGAGCTGGCGAAGATGGCGGTGACGAGATCGTACCGCGGTCGGGGGATCGGCCGGCAGATCGCCGAGCACCTCATAGAGGTGGCCCGGAATTCCGGGGCCCGCGAAGTCGAGCTGGTCTCGGCCAGGCTCCTCCCCGCCGCGACCCCGCTCTACCGCAAGCTCGGATTCGTCGAGATCCCGCTCGGCGACAACCCCTACGCCCGGGCCGACATCAGGATGGTGAAGTCACTATGAACACTGCGCGGGGCAGGATCCTCATCGCGTTCGCGATCGTGTACATCGTCTGGGGCTCGACCTACCTCGGCATTCGGGTGGCGATCGAATCGATCTCCCCCTTCCTGATGGCGGGGACCCGCACCTTCGTGGCGGGCGTGCTGCTGTATGTTTTCGCACGCTGGCAGCGGCGTGGCGTCGCCGATCCGGACGAGGCCCCCCGTGGCGCGCTCTGGCGGACTGCGGCGGTGATGGGATTCCTGATGTTCGCGCTGGGGAATGCGCTCCTCTCCTGGGCGGAGACCCGGATCGACTCGGGGCTCGCCGCGCTCCTGGTGGGCGCTATCCCCCTCTATGTGGTGATCCTGGCCCGGTTCAACCCGTGGGGGACCCGGCGCGCCATCACCCCGCAGAAGTTCATCGGGGTCACGGTGGGGATCATCGGACTGGGGATGCTGGTGTGGCCCGGGTCGGCGGTGAGCGCCGGGGTCAGGATGGACCCGCTCGCCATCGGTCTCCTCGCGATCGGCTCGATCGGGTGGGCGGTCGGGACCGTCCTGGCGCCGAGCCTCCCTCACCCGAAGAACAAGTTCGAGGGGAGTGCGATGACGATGCTCGTCGGTGGCGCGATGATCCTGGTCGTGGCGGCGGTGCGGGGCGAGCTCGCCGGCTTCCGTCCGGAGCTCGTCACCACCCGGAGTTTGTTGGCGTGGGGGTACTTGGTGGTCTTCGGCTCCATGATCGCGTACTCCGCGTACGTCTACCTCGTGGCGAAGTGCGAGGCCACCACGGTGGCGACCTACGCGCTGGTCAACCCGATCGTGGCGGTCCTCCTCGGCTGGGCTTTCGTCGATGAGGTGGTGACGGGGCGGATGGTCGTGGCGACCGTGGTGATCGTCGCCGGATTGGGATTGACGCTGTTCGGTGGTGAAGCGGCGGCGTGGGCAGGGAGACAGGTGGACAGGGTGACAGGGAGACAGGTGGACAGGGCGACAGGGAGACAGGTGGCGTGACCATGCTGCAAATGCGACCTGACAGGTACAGGTAGTTCACCACCCTTCGCTTCGCTCAGGGCAGGCTCCGGATCGGAGTGCCACCCTTCGCTTCGCTCAGGGCAGGCTCCGATCCACGGAGCACAGCGAGTGTTGTGGTCGCGAGGGCCAAGCTCCCCCTGAGACCACAAAGTCCCTCTCCGTGGCTCTCCGTGGGACTCCGATCCTCCGTGGTGAACTCCCTGAGAAACCTCACACCGGTCTTTACGATGACATCGTCCCAGATCGAGCTGCTGCTCGAGTTCATGGACCAGGCATTCACCGGGCCGGCGTGGCACGGCACGCCGCTCCAGGATTGCGGGCAGATCCAGCTGGTGAAACGGCTGACCAGCTGACCAGAGGGACCGCCCGGGGTCGAGGGACCGAGTGGGTCTACCTGAGCATCCCGCCGGGCGGTTCGAAGGCTTACGCTGCCGATCCGAAGTACGAGAAGGCCGGGGCGTACACGTCGGCGACGGCGACGTAGAAATAGGGCGGGGCCCCCGGCCCCGCCCTCCGCAAAGGAACGATCTCTGCAATGGCGGGCCCGGGGGGCCCGCCCTATGGGCCGTCCTCGAATCACCGCCCAGCCGCGGCGAGGCCGCGGGCTTGCGCGTTTATGTCACATATGACATATTGGTTGACGATGCCTCACAGCCGCCCGATGCCTGTGCTCGGACCGCGCTGCCACGAGCTGCGTATCCCCGATGGCGACGTCTCGTGGCGTCTGATCTACCGGACCGATCCGGGCGCGATCCTGATCCTCGATGCATTCCGGAAGACAACACCAACGACCCCACAACGGATCATCGAGCAATGCCGCGAAAGACTGGAACGGTTCGACCGAACGGGCGCCGAGCAATGACTCTCACCGCGCGCAAGCGGCGTGCGCTCGAGGCCGCAGGTTGGACATTCGGCTCCGCCGATGAGTTCCTGGGCCTGACCGAGGTGGAATCCCGACTCGTCTCGGCGCGGCTCGGCATGAGCAGCGCGGTGCGTCGCCGCCGAGTGGCACGTCGACTCACCCAGACCCAACTCGCTCGGGCGCTGGGGTCGAGCCAGTCGCGGGTGGCCAAGCTCGAGTCGGGAGACCCAAGCGTCTCCCTCGACCTCCTCCTCCGCGCGCTGCTCACCCTCGATACACCGAACTCTGAAATCCTGAGTGCGCTCGTCGCTCGGTGATCGGTCGCAGGCCGCGGTCGATTCAAATCGGGCTTATAGGGCGGGCCGCCTCGGCCCGCCCTTGCACGGATCAATTCTTCAGGGGGTGGCGGGGCGAGGCTCGGCGCTAGTGGTGGGCTGCGCCGTGCATCCGAGGTCTGTTCACGCTAAATAACATTCTCGCACGATCGCTATTTAACGGCTGGCACTAAATAACGATGGGAGCGCGCCCGTCCAGCGAGCCGTATCCGTGGCGCTTTCTCCCTGGTGGAGTTCAGCTCCGCCTATCATTGCATAAGCGATACTAATAATATCACTATAGTTGCTTATTACGCTCAAACTAGATACTATTGACACAATTAACGTTACTTATTAGTATCTATGATAGCCTTAGGAGGCGGTAGGATGCTTGAAGGCCCGAAAGCGATCCGTCGAGCCCTCCGATTGGTGGGCCAACGCCTGGCCGCTCAAGGGGCCGAGATCGGCATCATCATCATCGGCGGTGCCGCCCTCAATCTTCGGGGGATCGTGGACCGGGCGACGGTGGACGTGGACATCGTTGCGCTCGCCACACCCGATCTCGATCCAAGTGAATTGGGGTCTGCAGTCCCCTTGCCTGCGGCTCTGTTGGAGAGCGCCCGCCAAGTTGCGGGCGAGCTCAGGCTTGCACCCGATTGGCTCAATAGCGCACCGGCTGACCTCCTCCGACTAGGGCTCCCGCCAGGATTCGTAGAGGGACTGGAATGGGAGGAGTTCGGCGGACTCCGCGTCGGGATCCCTGACCGCATCGGTCTGATCCCCCTCAAACTCTACGCCGCCGCGCACGCCAATTGGGCCGGCCCCGACCGCCACGCGCGCGACCTCCGCGCACTGCACCCCACGCGCGAGGAGTTGGTCGCGGCCAACGCCTGGGTGCGGACCCAGGACGCTTCCGACGAGATGAACACCCTCGTCCAGCGGGTCATCAAGGAGATGGAACGTGACCAACGACGAGATCCTTAGCACCCTGCGGACCACCACCGCGGCCCTCCTCTGGCGGCAATGGGGGTCCGTGGGTGGGATGACGAACTTTGCGAGCGCCCGCCGTGTCATCGATCCCGAGGCGCTCATCCTCGGCACCCTCGCCCTTCCGGCTCTCGAGCCGCGGGCATGGGAGGTCGCACGCTCCTGGGTCTGGCACAATCACGACCGGGTGAACGTGCCGCGCCTGCGGGGGCTGGCACATCACTTTCCGACCGCCAAGGAGCCACTGATCGAGATGGTCGCGCTTGCAGCAGCTGCAGGCGGGGCCACATGGCAGAAGTGGGCAAAGGCAGCGCCCTCATCCGCCGCGATCGTGAAGCCACGCGACCGCGCCGTACGGACGCGACTGGTCGCCACCCCCACCCTGATGCTCCGGTTGCGGATGGGCGTCGGAGTCACTGCCCGTGCCGATATCCTCACCTATCTCATTGCCAACAGTGGCCTCTCCGAGCGGTGGGCGAGCGTGAGCCGGATAGCCAAGACGCTCGGGTACACCGTGGCGGCGGTCCGGCGGGCGGCGGATGCCATGGCCGAGGCAGGGTTCATTGAGTCCCTGGCGGGCGTTGAAGGGGGTGCCGGCCGGGCCGCGCGGATGTACCGCGTCCGCGGCAACGTCTGGAATGGAATGTTGGGCTTGTCGGACCTCGGCTGGAACGATTGGCTGGAGACCTACCGATTCGTCGCCGACCTCGAGGCCCTTCTGGTGAAGGCTCCACCAAGTACAGTGACTCCTTATATCCTTTGTGGCTGGTTCGGGGTCCTGATGGCCAAGTATCCGGGCGCCATCCCCGAGACACAGAGTGACCCCCCCGCGCTTCCAGAAGTCGTCGAAGAGTGGCCAGAGTACCTGGGCGGACGACTGCAGCGTTGGCAGAGCAGCGTGAACTACGCATAGACGGGCCGCAGGCCGCTTCTCCATTCCGCGCCGATGCCATCCTGAGAGGCCGTCAGGCCTCGAAGGATCTCCGGGTGGCCCTGCGTCCTTCCGCTGCGGATGCGGTGGCCGATCAGAGGGATGGTGGATCGCGGCAAGGCTGCCCGGAGATCCTTCGGCCGCTGAAGCGACCTCAGGATGACTCTATTGCACGTCCGTAGGAGCCTCCACGAAAGCGAAACGGCCCGCTCGCGCGGGTCGTTTCTTATTGCCCCTCATGGGATCGTGCCGAAGGCGGGCGAGGCGCGCAGCGCCGCAGCCCAACCGGACTCTCCTGATCCCCCAAAAACAAGAACGACTCACTTTCGTGAGCCGTTCCGTATTGCCCCTCCTGGGATCGAACCAGGACTCTCCTGATCCAGAGTCAGGCGTGTTGCCAGTTACACCAAGGGGCAGCGTGGGCCCGCCATTCATGGCGGGCGTACATCAAAATATGGAGCTGACGGGGATCGAACCCGTGACCTCTGCAATGCGAATGCAGCGCTCTCCCAGCTGAGCTACAGCCCCGAAAAGCGCCCGCGATAAATCGCGGGCCCACAAATAAATCGCGGGCCCACAAGATAAGGCCGGGCCCCCCCGGGGGTCAACCGGACGACCTCGGCACTCGGGCACCTCCCCCGGTCCACCTATGTGATAGAGGGACAACGAGTTACACCCGTTGTCCCTCGCTCGTCCTGTGGACTTCTCAAGCAACCCTTCAGGGCGCCTTGTCGACCACCACCTGAAGGCGCACAGGAGCACCGCCACCCGTCTTGTCGGTGGCCACGAGCGTGACGACCGTGCTGTCGGCCGAGGCGGTGAAGGTCGAGTCGAAGATCGTCGTAAGCTGCCCGGTGAGGGTGAGCCGGACCCGGGTCAGCGAGGTATCGACGATGATATAGGGGCTCGCTGAACCGTAGGCCAGCGAGGGGACGATCGGGGTGAGGAGGTCCAGACTGTCGCCCGGGAGCGAAACATAGAGATCGATCCCATTGGCCAACCTCGCCCTGACCCCGTGGAGGAAGCGCACTTTCACATTGCCCGCCGTCGCAAAGACGGTGTCGTCGATCGCGAGCTTGGATTTGAACGCCGAGGCGATGCCGAGGGCGTAGTAGGTGTAGTGGCGCCCGAGGATCAAGTTGACGCTATCGGCACCGATGGCGAACGCATCGCTGGTCCGCGTGAGGGTGAGCTCTTTTTCATTGGTGCTCACCAGCTTGTAGATGGTGGGCTGCCCGAAGGGCGTGTTAATATGCAGAGGCAGGCCCCTCGCGCTCAGGGTCACCGCCGGGGTGTCGACCAGGAAGTTGGCGAGGCGTACGTTGGCCGCGTCGGACGAGATGTTCGTGTTCCCGGTCGGGTCGCAGGCGCCGAGTGCCAGGGCCGCGAGAACCACCAGGGAGTGTCGCGAGGTCATCGGGTCTCCAAGAGGGGACTCATCCAATCTAGCAAGGAATGTCCCCCCGAACAGCGTGACCTTCATCCACGATCTCCGTATCCACGCCCCGGGCCAGGGGGGCCCCCGGCCG
>JANLXK010000451.1:0-8773 GCA_031365045.1 Gemmatimonadota bacterium
CGGCGATCGGGATGGCGATGGTCGTCTTGGCGCGGGCGGCGAGTTCGGCGCGGACGCCCGCGCCTTCGTTACCAAGGAGGAGGGCCAGAGGGCCAGCGGGCCAGTGGGCCTGCCTGATGTCAGTGCCATCCATCGCCGTCGTCCAGAGCGTCGCCTTCGACGTGTCGACCCAAGCGAGGAGTTCGGCGTCGGTCGCGTGGAAGTTGGGCAGCTTGAAGGCGGCACCCATCGACCCGCGGAGGACCTTGGGATTGTGCAGCTCCGCGGTGCCCGGCAGGGCGACCACGCCGGCGGCGCCGAGGGCAAGGGCGCTCCGCAGGATCGTGCCGACGTTGCCGGGGTCCTGGACGCCATCGAGAACGAGGAGCGTGGTGCGCGTGCTGCGTGCTGCGTGCTGCGTGCTGAGGTCGGTGAAGGTCCATGCTCTCGGCTCGACCACGGCCACGAGGCCCTGCGGATGATCCGTGTCGGCCAGCTCGCCGAGGGTCTTGTCGTCCACTTCTTCGAGCGCCACTCCGGCCTTGGCCAGCGCCGCTTTGAGCGCCCGACCCCGGTCGGTAGCTTCCAACGCCGGGCCGACCGCCGCCCCGACGATGGGGACGGCCGCGGCGAGCGCCTCCTCAACGAGCCGCACTCCTTCGGCCAGCGTGGCTCCCCGCTTTTCACGCGCCTTGCGGCGCTGCAGGTCCCGGATGGTGGTGAGGAGTTTGGACAAGGGTCAGAGAGTCAGAAGGAGACGTGAGGAGACGGGAGGAGACAAGAGGAGACGTGGCCACTTCTAAGATACCCATAGCGTTGACGATCGCGGGATCCGACCCGGGAGGCGGGGCCGGGATCCAGGCCGACCTGAAGACCTTCCATCAGTTCGGGGTCTTCGGCACGACCGTGATCGCCGCGCTCACGGCCCAGAACACCAAGGGCGTCTTCGGCGTCCACACGGTGCCGGGAGAGTTCGTCCGCGCACAGCTCTCCGCGCTCGCCGGCGATCTTCCCCCCACGGCGCTCAAGAGCGGGATGCTCGCCACGGAGGAGATCATCGAGGAGGTCGCAGACTTCATCGAGGCCGAACAGTGGGGCGCCCGCTACGTCTTCGACCCGGTGATGATCGCCACCTCGGGGCATCGGCTCCTCGAGCCCGATGCCGAGGCGGCCCTCCGCGAGCGACTTCTCACCCTGGCCGCCATCGTCACACCCAACCTCGACGAGGCGGAGATCCTGGTCGGCCATCCGGTACGCGATCCCGCCGCCATGGAGCGCGCGGGGAACGCCCTCCTGGCCCTCGGCGCGCGCGCGGCACTGATCAAGGGGGGACATCTGGATGGCACCACCCTGGTCGATATCCTGGTGACCCCGACCGGCACGCTCCGCTTCGAGCGCCCCCGTATCGCCACCACTTCCACCCACGGCACCGGCTGCACCCTCTCCGCCGCGATCACCGCCGGCCTGGCGCTCGGCCGTCCGCTCGAACGTGCGGTGGCCGACGCCCTCGACTTCGTCGCCCGGGCCATCGCGGCGGCACCGGGGCTCGGGTCGGGGCACGGGCCGGTGAATCACTTTATTGAAGCGCCTAGCGCCTAGCGCCTAGCGAGTGTCCGTCGAGCTTTGTGCCGGCGTGTGAGCATCGGTGCCATCCTTGCTCTCGCTAGGCGCTAGGCGCTTCTCGCTCCGTTGGCGCTAGGCTCTAGGCACTGAGTCCCGCCACGATCCCCTCCACCAGCCGTCCCAGCTCACCCCCCACCTTCGCCGCCACTTCCATCACTTCGTTGTGGTTCAGTTCCTGGTCCGAGATGCCCGCGGCGGCGTTCGTGATGGTGCTGATGCCGAGGCATTTCATTCCCCGTGCACGCGCGGCGATGACCTCGAGCACAGTGCTCATTCCGACGGCGTCCCCGCCCAGGGTCGCGATGAACTTCACCTCGGCCGGCGTCTCGTACGTCGGTCCGAGGAGCCCCATGTAGACCCCTTCCGCGAGGGCGACGCCCCGTTCCTTCGCCACCTTTCGGGCGAGCGCCTTCAGCGCCTTGTCGTAGGCCGAGGTCATGTCGGGGAAACGGGTCTCACCTTCGCGCTGGGGGCCGACGAGGGGATTCCGCCCGGTGAGGTTGATGTGATCGGCGATCAGCATCAGGGTCCCCGGGCCGAACTTGGGATTCACCCCGCCCGCCGCGTTGGTCAGGATCACCGTGCCGATCCCGAGGGCACCGAACATCCGGACCGGGAGGACCGTGACGTCGGCCGAATGTCCTTCGTAGGCGTGGAAGCGACCGCTCTGGCAGAGCACGGTCTTGCCGCCGAGGGTACCGCAGACGAGCTCCCCTTTGTGTCCCGGCACTGTCGGGACGTGGAAGCCGGGGATCTCGGTGTACGGGATGCGCAGCGGGTCGGCCACCTGGTCGGCGAGGGGACCGAGCCCGGAGCCGAGGACGATCGCGACGGTCGGGACCCGGCCCTTGAGCCGCGCCCGGACCGCGTCGGTCGCGGCCTGCACGTCGGTGGCCATCAGAGCAGCATCCCGGCGATCGCCGCGGAGATAAAGTTGGCCATCGTGCCGGCGAGCATTGCGCGGAATCCGAGCTGGGCCAGGTGGCTCTTCCGTTCAGGGACGAGCGCGCCGATCCCGCCGATCTGGATGCCGACCGAGGAGAAGTTGGCGAAGCCGGCGAGCGCGAAGCTCGCAATGGTGAACGACCGCGGGTCGAGCGACGCCTTGAGCGGGGCGAGTTGGCTGTAGGCGATGAACTCGTTCAGGACCGTCCGGGTCCCCAGCAGGCTGCCGACGGCGGCGCTGTCGTGCCAGGAGACGCCGATGAGCCACGCCACCGGACGGCCGACCCACCCGAGGACGACCTGCAGGCTCTCGGGGAACCACGCCACCTGGGTGTGGACCCAGTGGAAACCGCCGTTGACGAGGGCCACCAGCGCCACGAACGCGATAAGCATCGCGATGACGTTGAGCATCAAGTGGAGCCCTTCGCTCGTGCCTCGGGCGGCGGCCTCGAGCAGGTTGCTGTCGGTGCGCGGCATGTCGAGCTTCGCGTTGCCGCTGGTCTCGGGGATGCCGGTCTCCGGCTCCATCAGCTTGGCGATCATGATGGTGCCGGGCGCCGTCATGATGACCGCGGCCAGGAGGTGCCGCGCCTCGACGCCAAAGGCGATGTAGGCGAGCATCAGCGAGCCGGAGATGTGCGCCATCCCGGCGGTCATCACGGTCATGAGCTCCGACCGGGTCATCTTGGCCAGGAACGGGCGGATCGAGAGGGGCGCCTCGGTCTGGCCCATGAAGATCGACGCCGCGACATCGAGGCTCTCGGCGCCGCTGGCCCCCATCAGCTTGGTCATCACGGTCGCCACCGCACGGACGATCACCTGCATGATGCCGAGGTAATAGAGGATGGCGAACAGGGCGGAGACGAAGATGATCGCCGGAAGGATGGCCGCCGCGAACACCATCCCGGTCGGGGAGCTGGGGATCGCGAGCTGCCCGAAGACGAACTGCGCCCCGATGCTCGAGTAGCCCAGGACCCCGGTGATGAACGCGCCCAGCCGTTCGAACAGCGCGCGGCCGAAGTCGACCTTGAGGACGAAGAAGGCGAACAGGAACTGCAGCCCGAGCCCGATCCCCACCACCCGCCACTTGATCGCCTGCTTGTCGCGCGAGAGGGCGTATCCCACCCCGACGATCGTCGCGATCCCGAGGAGCCCGGTGAACCGGCCGATGCCGGCACCCGCGGGGACGACGGTCACGACGCTGTCGGTCGCGGCCTGCGACAGGAGGATGGCCATACCGAGGAGGGTCATCAACGACCTCTGATGTTGGAATGGGAGGCCGGGCCACGCGGACCCGGCCGGTCGAAGCTAGACCAGCCCGTGCATCAACTCGGGCAGCACGGACTTGACCAGTTCCTGCTTCTCGGGCCAGGGCAGAAAGGCGCCGACGAACGAATTCATCATCATCTTGTGGAGGTCCTGCGTCGTTGCGCCGAGTTCCGTCTGGGCGAGCCAGTACTCGTGCGAGCAGGTGGTGCCGCTCATCAGCCAGCTGTCGCTGTTGAGCGACACCGCGAGGCCCCGCGCAAGGTAACCACGGAGCGGATGGGCCGACGCGCTCGGTACCGCCCGGGTCTGGACGTTGCTGGTCAGGTTGATCTCGATCGGGATCCGGCGGTCGCGCACGTAGGCCTCGAGGGCCGGATCCTCGCCGAGACGCGTCCCGTGGCCGATCCGGTCGGCGCCGCAGTCGAAGAGCGCCTGGGCCACCGACTCGGGGCCGGCGGCCTCCCCGGCGTGGACGGTGATCCCAAGGAGCCCCGCTTTCGCGATCCGGAACGCCTCGGCGTGCTGCGCGGCCGGACGTCCTGCCTCCCCGCCGGCGATGTCGAACCCGACCACGCCGTGGTCGCGGAGTGCCACGGAGCGGCGGGCAAGGTCGAGCGACTCGGCGGGATCGTGCTGGCGGAGGGCACAATTGATGATCCCGGTCTTCACCCCAAAGTCGCGTGTCCCGCGCTGGAGCCCGCGCCACTCCGCTTGCACCGCGGCCTCGACGGTGAGCCCCTGCCGGGAGCTCAGGGTCGGACAGTAGCGCACCTCGAGATAGCGGAGCCCGTCGGCCTGGGCGTCCTCCACCATCTCGTAGGCCACCCGTTCGATCGCCTCCGGGGTCTGGAGCAGTGCGATCGTAACCTCGAACCGCCGGAGATAGTCCTCGAGGTCACGCGCATCGTCGACCAGCATCCAGCGACGGAGGGAGTCCGGGTCGCGGGCGGGGAGGTCGACCTTCGCGGCGCGCGCGAGGTCGATCATGGTCGCCGGACGGAGACATCCGTCGAGGTGGACGTGCAGCTCCGCCTTGGGGAGCTTGCGGAGCTGTTCAGGCGTCAGGGGCATCGACGGAAGTGCGGGCGGAAGAGACGACCCGGAGGATGGCGCCGCCCGCAAGCACCTGCTCGGGGGCGACCCGGATCCCGCGGGCGTCGGTCACGTAGGCCTCGGCCCGCGCGACGCGGTCGGCCAGGGCGGGGTCGAAGGCGGTCACCGCGTCACGCACGGTGGCGCCGGGCGGGAGCGAGAGCCCACGCTCGTTGACGAAACAGCGGAGCACGTCGGGCATCAGCGCGTGACGAAACGCGGATCGGCCGGCGGCTGGATCGGCTGGGGCAGCCGTCGCAAGTATGCGATGAAGGCGTCCAGGTCGAGCACGCCGAGCGCCTCCTGCGGAAAGTTCCTGAGGGGGGCGTACACTTCCCCACCCTGCGCCAGGAAGTCGGGAACGGTGAGGGTGTACTGCTTCCTGTCCTCGAGTTTCCGGCCGTCGAGCAGGCGCACTTCCTTCACCCGTCGACCCCGCGCCGCGGTCGAATCCCAGCGGACCACCGCCCCCGACAGGTGCGCGTCGGGCGCGCCGCCGCCGAGGACGTTCTCCAGGATCAGTTTCACCGCGCTGCCCGGCAGGGTCACCTTCACGAGCCGGTTGCCGAACGGCATCAGCTCGTAGGCGGTGCCGTAGTCCAGCGTACCGGCCGGGAGGTCGCGTCGGATGCCACCGTTGTTGGTGAGGGCGAGGTCGGTGCGGAGCGCGTTCCGGTAGGCGTCGGCGATGAGCCGGCCCAGGGCGTAGTCGTTCCCCCGCCGATTGAG
Organism: Gemmatimonadota bacterium; assembly: GCA_031365045.1. Classification (GTDB taxonomy): domain Bacteria; phylum Gemmatimonadota; class Gemmatimonadetes; order Gemmatimonadales; family GWC2-71-9; genus CAMLHU01. The sequence continues at coordinate 5,638 of JANLXK010000451.1, forward strand.
CGGGATGGCGATCTCCGCCACGCGCCGATGCGCCAATGAATCGACCGAAGGCCGGTAGCGCGCAAGCATGTCGTCCACGCCGCGATCGGGGCGCACCCGGTCGGCCCAGACGGTGTCGAGCCCCGTCCGCACCTCGCGCGCCCCGACCACAGTGCGCACGATGTCGATCCGGGCGATGGCACGTCCCGACGAGCCGCCCTGCAGGATCGGGATCCCGGTGCGGCTGGTGCCGCGCACCGATCCGTGCGAGTGGCCGCCGATGACGGCATCGACCGCGCCAGCCCCCAGCGAGTCCACCAGCGCGAAGAGCTCCCCGCCGCACGTGTCATGGCAGTCGCCGCCGTAGTGCGCCAGCAGCACCACGAAGTCGGGATGCTGGGCGCGCGCCTCGGCGATGGCGCTGAGGATCGGTGCGGGGCCGCCGATGAAGCGGAGTCCCGCCACCGCGGCCCGGAAGGTCATCGCCGGCGTGGCCGGGTGCGCGTAGCCGACCACCGCGACCTTGACGTTCCCGGCCGTGAGGATCGTCCAGCTCTTGAGCCAGTCCGACCGGCGTCCGGTGGCCGAGTCGACGACGTTGGCCGCGAGCCAGGGATAGTGCGACTCGGCGGCGCGATGCTGAAGCGAGTCCACGCCCCAGTCGTAGTCGTGGTTGCCGGTCGCCGCGGCCTGGATGCCGATCCGGTTGAACGCATCGACGACGGGGCGGCCGAAGGTGATGTTGGAGCCGAGGGTGCCCTGGAATTCATCGCCCGCATCGAGCTTCACCACCGGGCAGTTGCACTCGGCGGTGAGCGAGTCCATCACCGTCTTGATCTGCGGGAGCCCGCCCACGGGACGGCCGCCCGACCAGGACCAGACCCGCGGCTCGAGCTGCCCATGCAGGTCGTTGGTGGCGAGGATGCGCAGGAGGACCGTGTCGCGTGGTGCGCTCGCGCGGGGGCGGAGCGGCGCGCCGGCGAGGGCGCGGGCCTGGTCCTCGCGGTCGCGCGGGACGATCCGCCACGACTCGCGGGCGAAGCGCTCGGGGCGGAGCGTGTCGGCGCGTGCCGCGGCCTCGAGCAGGTCGCGCACCCCGCCGCCCTCGGGCTGCTCGTAGGTCACCCGCGCGCCGGCGAGCATCGTGAAGCCACCACCGCCGGCCTGGCGATAGTTGCTGAGGGCGAGGGTGAAGGAATCGGTCGGCGCCACCGCGCGGCCGCGCGCTTCGAGCCGGACCACCCGCTGACCCAGGGGACGGCCGGGATCGAGGTCGTAGTCGACCCCGGTGATGACGTCGAAGTTGTAGCCCGGGAACTTCGGGTCGGCGGCGAGCTTCCCGTCGGCGCCGACGAGGTAGTACCGGGAGACCTGCTCGAGGTAGGCGCGGAGCTGGGCGCCGGAGATGCGGACGGCCTTGAGCCGGTTCTCGTACGGGTAGATCCCGAACATGTCGTTCCGGTGGATATCGCCGTTGGGGAGTCCGCGCCGGGTGCTGAAGGCCGGCACCGCCGCGAGGTCGGCGTGCGCGGCGCGGCGCTGAACGTCGCCGATCCAGGCCGTGAGCGGTGTCGCACCCGCGCGCGAGCCCCGGGCGTCGAATGGTCCGGTGGCGAAGGCGATCCATTCCTCGGTCCAGTTCTTCACTCCCGCCACCAGCGGATCGAGGCGGCGGGTGATCCGACCGCTCTCCGGCTCGTTGGCGAGCGGCACCAGGTCGGCGTGCGCGCCGACCACCCGCCACACCGCGCCGACCTTCTGGAGCGAGAGATGCATCACCGACACGCTCTGCGCCCAGTTCCTCGGCTGGACGAAGTGCACGCCGTTGATGACCGAGTCCCGCATCTCACGGTGGGAATGGCCCACCACGACGACGTCGGGCCGGTACGTGCCATTCGCGAGCGAGGCCGCCGCGTTCTCCTCCCCGATGCCTGTGGTGTCGTAGCTGGCCGCGCCGTCCATCCCCGAGTGGACCACCGCGATCACCACGTCCGCCTCGCCCCGCATCGTGCGGAAGAGGGCGCTCCGGTCGCCGATCGGCTTGATCACGAGCTTCCCCCGCAGGTGCTCGCGATCCCACACCATCGACCCCGGCGTGGTGAGGCCCGCCACCGCGATGCGCAGCCGTCCCCGCGGGACCGTGATGAAGGGGGAGAACATCAACGAGTCCGCACCGTCGTACCCGGCACCCGGGAGGACACAATTGGCGCACACGGCGCGGAAGTTCCGTCCCGTGAACGATTGCCGGAAATACTCGTACCCGTAATTGAATTCGTGATTGCCGGGGACGAGCGCGTCGTACTCGAGCGCGTCCATCGATTCGATCAGGGGATGGGGCGAGCGCGGATGCGTCGCGAAGAAGGCGTCGAACGGGTCGCCCGCGAGGAGGTCACCGGCGTCGACCAGGACGACCTGCCCCGGATGGCGCGCGCGGAGCGAATCGATGGCCGTCGCGGCGCGGCTCAACCCTCCCGGGAAGGGACGACCTTCGACGAAGTCCCAGCCGGTGGCGTGGCCGTGGATGTCGGTGGTGGAGACGAGGACGACGTGGGCGGTGTCCTGCGCCGCAAGGCTTGCGCTGAGCGTCAGCGAAGCGGGAGCGGCGGCCGCACAGAGGGCCACCAGCGTCCGGAGGGTCCGAGTGGGGATCATCTCTTCAATATATGCCGCGTCGGAGGGGCGGACGACCGCCGTTCGCCCTTGCGCATATCCGTTCGGACGTATATATGTCTAGCCGCATATGACACCGCGTCCGTCCCCCACGCAGGTCCTCCTCACGGTCGCCGAACCGACGCGGCTCCGCATCCTGAACTGCCTCGCCGCCGCACCACTCTTCGTCTCCGACCTCCAGGCGATCCTCCGACTGCCGCAGCCCACGGTCTCCCGCCACCTCAAGGTGCTGCGCGAAGCGGAGGTCGTGCGCGACACCCCGGTGGCCCAGTACGTCCTCTATCGCCTGCACCGCGGGAACGACGCGGATGGGCGACTGCTGGCCGCCATCCTCGACGGGCTGGCCCAGGACGACACCTATCGCACCGAGCGCCAGCGCGCGGCGGAGCGCAGCAAGAATCACACTCGCCTCCGCGTGCTCGAACCGGTGGCCGAGTGATGACCTGCGAGAGGACCCCGTGAGCCATCGCATCCTCGTCGTCGATGA
>JANLXK010000453.1:0-3837 GCA_031365045.1 Gemmatimonadota bacterium
CTCTCCTATGCGGTCTCCGACAAGGAGCTCGGCCTGGCGCTGGATCGCATCCTCCGCTTCATCGCCAAGCTCTCCCCTCAGCGCGCGGCCTGACCGATGAACCTCGACGCCCGTATCGATCCCCTCGACGGACCCCTCCCCACTATCCGGTGGAACTGGGACGATGAGACCGACATCCTCTCCGGCGCGATGGCCGGAGTCCGGAAGAGCGGGGGGCTCACCGGTACCATCGAGCTCACCGATGACGAGGGCTCCGTCGCAGTGGTGGACGTCGCCGGGGGTCGAGTACAGGGGCTCGACATCGTGGTCTGGCCCGAGGTCACGGAGATCCCCGGCCTCGAACAGCCGGAGCCGAGCCGGGACGGCGTCGTGATGCTCCCACCTCGGCACAGCCAGCCAGGGATCGCCGCGGTCGAGGTCGACACCACGCTGAGCGTCTCCGCGAACCCGCGCCACGACCTGCTGCATCTCCGCATCGGCACCAAGCGGCAGGTGGAAGCGGTGCGGGTGGCGGATCGCCTTCTTATTGAAGTGGACGGCAAGGGGCGCCTCGCCGGGTTCTGGCTCCTCTCAGTGCCGTTCGGTCCTGAAGGGAATCCGACCTGACCGCGCCGCTCCTCCTCCGCACGGCTCCCGCCCTCGCCGCGCTCCGCCGAGCGCTTGCGGGGGCGGGACTGCAACCGGCCCAGGGGATGCCCCCGGCGAGCGACGGGCGGGCCGAGCAGGCATCGATCCAGCCGGCGGAATTGATGGAGGACGGAGCGCTGACCGCGCATCCGCTTGGCGCGGCTGAGCCGTGGGATGGTCCGGTGGCTTTTCTGGACGGCATCCAGCGGCACGAGGTCGTGGCGTACGCCGGATCCAGCCCCGTGGTCGTCGCGACCGTTGCGGCCGCCGTCAGGCGGAGGGTGGATCGGGTCTTCCAGACCGCCGCCGAAGTGCGGCGGCAGTTCGTGATCGCGCGACCTGAAGTGCTCGAGGCGGCCGGTACCGCGCTTTCGGACTGGCCGACCATCGCGCTCCCGACCGACGATGCACCTCATCCGGTGGGCGACGTGGTGCAGGCGCGGATCCGGGTCGAGCAGCAGCGCGCCGAGTGCGAGCGGGAGGCGGGGCGGGCGTTCCGCGCCAAGGATGACGGCTGGCTGGTGATCGACGGCTCACTCACCGAGAGCCCCGACTGGGCCTCTGACCCCAAGATGCTCGGCGTGATCAAGAGCCACGCGTCGCTGCCCTTCGGAGGGGCAGAGCTCGAGACCTGGCTCCGGTTGCCCTACGCGCATCGGACGTCGGTGTACCAGCCTAAGTCGCGGGCGCGGGCACCGGTATTTGCCTGGGCGGTGCGGCTCTGGGCGTGGGAAGGGAAGGACCTGCTGCACGGGCTGGTGCGCGTCGAAGCCGCGCCGGACGGTCGCACGGTCGCACAGGCGGATCAAATATCCCGGTGGCTCCTGCATGAGCGGGCGCCGATCTCGACGCCTGATGCAAGGTGGGACCGGTTGCTGTACGGGATCCACGATGTGGAACGGTACCTCAAGGCGAAGAACTGACACTGAATCTCCCCCTCTCCGATTTGCGGAGAGGGGGCCGGGGGGTGAGGCGTGACGAAGGCGACGATCTCTGCATTCCTGTTGATGGCTCTTCCCGCCTGCCGAATGGATGCGCGGCAGCAGGCCACGCCGCCTGATGTCGCGGCGGCGCGCTCCTTCGTCGTGGATTTCTACGCCTGGTACCACCCAAACGACTCAACGAGTCGCAACATTGGTGAGGCGCTCTCTCAGCGTCGCGCGGCCTTCACAACTGAGCTAGCTGCCCTGATCGACGCGGACCGAGCCTGCACGGCCCAAGGCAAAGGAATCTGCAGCCTTGATTTCGACCCAGTGCTCAATTCGCAGGACCCCTGCGAGCGATATGAAGTGGGTGGCGCAGCTCCCGAGGGCGGAACGATTGGCGTTCCAGTGTACGCGGTGTGCGGTGGTCGCAAGGACTCGATCCCGAGCGTGATTGCGATTCTTGCGTTTGACAGCACCGGGTACCGCATTGCGAATATTATTTACGATGGCGGGACGTCAAATCTCCGAGGGCTGCTCACGCCCTCAAGGGCCGCGCCGTGATCGGCCGCGTCGTTGCCACCGAGCTCAAGCCCAGCACTCCGCACCAGTTCTTCTTCTGGACTGCCCGCGAGGCCAACGTCGGCATCGGCGCCATCGTCTGCGTCGAGGCCGAGGGGCGGCTGGTGTACGGCGTCGTGACCGACGCCTTCGCCTACGCCGACCTGGTGACGCCGATGCACGACGTCATCGGTGCCGACGGCGACCCCACCCGCGCCGGCACCGAAGCGAGCGCCCGCCCCGAGATCAGGCTCTGGCAGGCTGCAGTCCTCCGGCAGATCCCCGAGGAGCCGCTCCAGCCGGTGCCGATCGGGAGCGTCCGCTTGGCCGACGATGCCGATGTCACCGCCGCGCTCCGGATGGACACCTACGTCCATTCGGCCAAGCCGACGCCGATCCCGGTGGGGCTCTACGCCGCCGGCGGGCTCGAGGCCCCGATCCACCTCGACGCCGACTTCCTCCTCGGTCCCGAGGCGGCGCACCTCAACATCACCGGGGTCTCCGGCCTCGCGACGAAGACCAGCGCGGTCGAGTTCCTGGTCTCGTCGATCTTCCAGACTTTCCCCAAGCACAAGGGATCGGTCGCCGCACTCTGCTTCAACGTGAAGGGGCCCGACCTCTGCTTCCTCGACCAGGGCGCCGAGCTCACCGACGAGGACAAGCGCCAGTACGCTCGGCTCGGCCTCTCACCAGCGCCGTTCGCCGACGTCACCGTCTTCGCCCCCTACAAGGCCGACGGCGTCAATCTCAATACCCTTCGCACCAACGAAGCGCTGGCCGATCGCGCCGAGCCACTGGTCTGGGGGCTCCGCGAGGTGCTCGACTTCGCCGAGGTGCTGCTCAACAAGGACGATGTCGATGCCAAGGCCGACGCCTTCATCGATTTCCTGACCGACCGGATCGTCGGTAAGGAGTTCGAGGACAAGGAGCTGCGGGGCCGTCCCTTCCGGGTGGAGACGTTCGCCGACCTCGACGAATTCTTCCGCGCGGTGTTCGACTCACTCGAGGCCCACGACCGCGAATCCTGGCGCACCCACCACATCGCCACCATCCGGAAGATCCGGAATCGGCTTGGCAACATCAGCACCCGCGCCAAGGGACTCGTCACCGACGACGGTGCGGTGAACGACCTGCCCTGGGGGCAGATCCGCGATCGGAGCATCACGGTCATCGATGTGGCCGGCGTGGACCCGCTGGCCCAGGACCTCGTCTTCACCCGCGTCGTCTCCAAGCTCCGCGAGCACCTCGAGCGCCGAGACCTCGGCGTCGATCACGTGATCGTCTTCGTGGATGAGCTCAACAAGTACGCCCCAGGCGATGGGCCAGAGACGTACGTGAAGAAGATGCTCCTCGACCTGAGCGAGCGGGGTCGCTACCTCGGCCTCGTCCTCTTCAGCGCCCAGCAGTTCCGGAGCCAGGTGCAGCGGCGGGTGGTCGGGAACGCTGGCACGACGATGTACGGCCGGATGGACTCCGATGAGCTGGCGATGCCGGGGTACCAGACCCTCTCGCCGGCGGTGAAGAGCAAGCTGGCTGGGCTCCCCAAGGGTGAGCTGATGGTGCGGCACCCGCACTTCACCCAGCCGATCTTCATCAAGTTCCCGCGGCCCGCCGTGATGTCCGGGCGCCACGGCGTGGAGAAGTTCCCGCCACACCCCTATACCCCCTTCGCCGTGGCGTTGTGGCGGCAGTTGAAGCGACTCGACTCGTCCCTCACGCGCCACCA
>JANLXK010000467.1:0-3082 GCA_031365045.1 Gemmatimonadota bacterium
CACGATCATCCCCGCCGGCGCCGTCGTGGCGCTCCGGATCGATGAGCTGGCCCCGGCCGAGAATGACAACGACAGGACCGGCAAGCTCAAGCTGACCCCGACCTCGGTCGAGTTCGACGGTCGGAGTTTCGGGCTCTCGGCCACGGTCGACTCGGTGAAGTACTCGGTCGTTGGCCGTGGCGTCACGGTAGGTGACGCGGCCAAGGTCGGTGCAGGTGCCGCCGGCGGCGCCGTCGCCGGCAGGGTGATCGGTGGCAACCGTCGGGGCGCCATCATCGGCGCCGTGGTCGGCGCGGCGGCAGGTGCCGCGGTGGCCAGCAAGACCAACGACCGCGATGTCGTCATCCGTCCCGGCAACTACGTGCGGATCAAGCTGACGGGTGGGTTCACCAGGTAAGAGCCGCGAGTGCAAGTAGCGAGTGGGCGAGAAAGTCGGAAAGCGCAAAGGGAATGATCCTTTGCGCTTTCTCGCTTTCAACCCACTCGTCCCTTGCACTCACCCCTCACCACTAATACCCTGCGCCTCCCCCACCCAGCCTCGGATCCGACACCCCCTCCCACCCCGTCGCGGTGCGAATGATCCCCTCGACATCTCCCCACCGCCCGCGGAACACCACCGTGTGCCCCATCCGCTGCAGCTGGGCCACCGTGGCCGGCTGGAAGCCGTCCCGCTCCAGGCGGATCTCATCCGGCAGCCCTTGATGGTGCATCCGCGGCGCCGCGACGGCGTCCGGCAGGGACAGATGATGGTCGATCACGTTGGAGATGACGTGATAGACCTGAGTGATGATCGTCGGGCCCCCCGGCGTCCCCACCACGAGCAGCAACTTCCCCTGCGGATCGAGCACCAGGCTCGGCGTCATCGCCGAGAGCATCCGCTTGCCGGGCTTGATGGCGTTCATCTCCCCCTGCACCAGGCCGTACATGTTCGGCTTCCCCGGCGCGGTGGCGAAGTCGTCCATCTCGTCGTTGAGCAGGAAGCCGCCCCCGCCCACGGTCACCGCGCTGCCATAGCTGTTGTTGAGCGTGGTGGTGGTGCTCACCGCGTTCCCATCGGCATCGACCACCGAGTAGTGGGTGGTGTGCATCCCCTCCATCCCCGGCCGTACCGAGTCCGACCGCGTCGCGTGCCTCAGATCGATGCTCCGCCGCACGGTATCGGCGTATGCCTTCGACGTGAGCCGGTCGCGCGGGATATCCTCGAAGTCAGCGTCCCCCAGCCAGTAGTTCCGGTCGGTGAAGGCCCGGCGCATCACCTCGGCCTCCCGATGCAGCAATTCCGGTGACCCGAACAGGGGGAGCGGGCCGAATCCTTCCATCACGTTGAAGATCTCGGCCATCGTGATCCCGCCCGACGAGGCCGGCGGCATCGAGTAGATGACGTGTCCGCGGTAGTCGATGCGGATCGGGTCGCGCCACTTGGCCTGGTAGGCCGCGAGGTCGGGCCTGGTGATGAAGCCGCCGCTCCGGTCCATCTCGGCCACGATCGAGTCGGCCACCCACCCGGTGTAGAAACCGGCGCGCCCGCCGTCACGGATGGCCATGAGCGTGCGGGCGAGGTCGGGCTGCGTAAAGCGGGTGCCGGTGCGGGGCGCGTGGCCGTCGGCCAGGAATTGCTTCCGGGAGGTCGGGAAGAGGTAGAGCCGGTCCCGCTCCCCTTCGATCGAGTTCTGCCGGTACTCGTCCACCACGAACCCCTCCTGCGCCAACCGGATCGCCGGGGCGATCACCTGCGCGAACGGGAGCCGGCCGAAGCGGCGCTGCTGCTCCACCAGCCCCGCCACCGCGCCGGGCACGCCGGCCGCCAGCGCGCCGGTGACGCTCAGATCGGAAGGGTTCCCTCGGAGGTCGAGGTACATGTCGCGCGATCCACGCGTCGGGGCCGCCTCACGGTAGTCCAGCGCGGAGACCGAACCGTCGGCGAGGCGGATCATCGAGAAGCCGCCGCCGCCGATGTTGCCGGCCTCGGGGTGCACCACGGCCAGTGCGAAGCCGACGGCCGTCGCGGCATCGACCGCGTTGCCCCCAGCCTGGAGGATCTGCCGACCGACGTCGCTCGCGATCGGGCTCCCCGAGACCACCATGGCCTGGGCCCCCTCGGCCACGCGCGCCTTGCCGGCGTAGGGCCAGGTCGCCGCGACGCCGCTGGTGGGGCCGGGGACGGGCGTGGTCGTGGGCCCGGAGGGACCGCATCCGGCAAGAAGAAGCGCGATTGCGAGGGACGACGACGCACCACGTACCACGCACGAAGTACGATTCATCGGAGCTTTCCTTGCAGAGATGCGCGCTGACGGGGGAGACGCTAACTTAACTCGACCGTGCCCTCAGAGACACCCGGCTTCCTCGATCCCCGGCTCACCGAACGCCGGAACCCGCACTCGCACGATCTGGACGCCCGCTCGAGCCTCGAGCTGGTCGACCTGATCAACGCCGAGGACGCGACGGTCGCGGCTGCCGTGGCCCGGGCGCGCCACGAGATCGCACGCACCATCGACCTTGCCGAGGCGGCCTTCCGGGCGGGAGGCCGCCTCCTCTATGTCGGCGCCGGCACCAGCGGCCGCCTGGGCGTGCTCGACGCCGCCGAATGCGTCCCCACTTTCTCGGCCCCGCCGGGGATGGTGGTCGGGATCATCGCCGGAGGGGCGCCCGCGCTGCTCCGGCCGGTCGAAGGGGCGGAGGACGACGTGAACGGCGGGATCGCCATCATGGACGCCAACCAGGTCGGCCCGAAGGACGTGGTGATCGGGATCGCCGCGAGCGGCACCACGCCGTTCGTCCGCGGCGCCCTCGGCCGGGCCCAGACGCTCGGCGCCAAGGCTGTCTTCCTCTCCTGTTCCGAACCGCCGCAGCTGCTGCGCGACACCTGCGACATCTGCATCACGCTGCTGTGCGGACCCGAGGTGCTGACGGGCTCGACCAGGATGAAGGCGGGCACGGCCACCAAGCTCACGCTCAACACCATCTCCACCGGCGCGATGGTGCGGATCGGCAAGACCTACGGCAACCTGATGGTGGACCTCACGGCCACCAACAGCAAGCTGGTGGACCGGAGCGAACGGATCGTGATGGAGACCGCGGGGGT
>JANLXK010000537.1:0-3662 GCA_031365045.1 Gemmatimonadota bacterium
TGAACTTCCCCATCGCCTCGAACTCCGCGGCCTTGGCCTTCATGTCGATGGGGAGGGGCTCTGCATCCGCCTCCTTCGTCGCCATCCCGAATACCATGACGTGCATAATTACTCCTGGGGCAGGGGGCCGGGGTAGGGGCCGGAGTGGATCCCAGAGGCCCTACATCCATGTATCGAACGGGGAGGGGTGAAATCGACAACATGGCCGCCCGAGGCGGGCGGCCCGGTAAAAGGAGCCCTTTGGCCAGCGCGGGGGGTGGGGGAGACTAATCACCTCTCTGTCGTCCGGGAGGTCTCGAATTCGACATCGAGTTAGGGCCGGAGTTTTGGGGGGCGACCTACTGTCGCACTGTTGGGTACCGCAAAAGCCGCAGGCACGGAGCACACGGAGAGGTGAAGCGAGGGCACGGAGAAAACAATTGATGTGGTCTCCCGGGAGAGCTTCCAGCAGGTGGGCAGCCGACCGGCACGGGGCCCACCCTTGAGACCACAACAAATGCAGTTCTCCGTGACCTCTTCTTTTCCTCGGTGCCCTCCGTGCTTGCGGCACTTGTTGCAGTGACCGCCGAGACGCAGGCCTGCTCCCTCGCCCCGATCCCTTCAGCTTCGTTTCTGGATCACGATATGTGTCGCCCGCTCTCCCTCGATCCGCTCGGCCACTTCGTACCCCAGCTTCACGAGGTCGAGTCCCACAAATGGAGATTCGCCGGCGCCGAGGAGGACGGGGGACTGGACGATATGGAGCTCGTCGATCGCCCCGGCCTGGAGATACTGGCGGACCGTCGTCGCCCCGCCGCCGATCCGGACATCCTTCGACCCCCCGGCCTCCTTCGCCTGCCGGAGCGCCGACGCGATCCCATCAGTGACGAAGTGGAAGACCGTCCCTCCCTCCATGGTGATGGAGGGGCGGGGATGATGGGTCAGGATGTAGGTCGGCACGTGATAGGGCGGGTTCGGCCCCCACCATCCCTTCCAGCCGTCATCCGGCCAGGGGCCGCGGACGGGGCCGAACATGTTCCGGCCCAGGATCCAGGCGCCGATCCCGGTCATCGACCGGACGGACAAGTCGTTGTCGACGCCGGTCTCGCCCCCCTCCTTCCGCTGCATCTTCTGGAAGCTGGCGGTGGGGAAGAACCACTCCATCACCCTGAGCCCACCCGGGCCGAACGGATCCTCCAGCGTCTGCCCGGGGGCGGAGCTGTAGCCATCGATCGAGATCGCGAAGTTGGCGACACGGACTTTGGACATAGATCACTGTCCCAGGAATGTTGCGAGTTTGGCGAGGGTGCCGGTCCATCCCCTTCCCGCCGGCGACGAATCCTTCGCTCCCCGGCCCGGCGGCGCGGGTCAGGTCGTGAGCCGCACCTTCGTCCCCCACGGATCGGCGACTACCACCGATCGATCCTGCCGCTCCACCTTGTGGCCCGCCTTCTCCAAACTCCCGACTCCCAGCTCCAAACTCCCCGCTTCCGGAAAGTGCATCGTCCACTCCAGCAGTTGGGCCTCGTCGGCTCCAGGCGCGGTCGCGCCCTTCCCGGCCCAGAGATTGTTGCCGAGGTGATGGTGATAGCCGCCGGCGCCCATGAAGAGGGCGCCGGGATACTCCCAGACGGTGCGATCGTAGCCGAGCGCCTCGGCATAAAAGGCGGCCGCGCCCTCGAGGTCGCCCACGTGCAGGTGGAGGTGGCCCATCACGGTGCCGGCGGGCATCCCGCTCCACTTGGTGTCGCCCGCGGCGCCGACCAGCGACGGGATGTCGATCGGGTCGGTCGCCATCATCAGCTCCCGCTTCACCCGCCGCCAGCTGGCGCGCGGACGGTCGGCATAGATCTCGATGCCGAGGTTGTCGGGATCCTGCAAATAGAACGCTTCACTGACCAGATGATCCGCCGCGCCGGCCTGCGCATTGATATCGTCGAGGTGGCGGACGAAGCGTCCGAGCGAGGGCCGATCGGGCAACAGGATCGCGAAATGAAAGAGCCCGAGCCGGCCGCGACGGGGGGCCGCTCGGGCGCCGCGCTTCTCGCGCAGCTCGACCAGCGTAATGGCAGGACCGTGGGTGCCGAGGCGCGCGCTCGTCGGCGTGCGATCGAGGAGCTGGAGTCCGAGGGTCTGCTCGTAGTAGTCCACCGAGCGGGCGAGGTCGGCGATCTGGAGCACCACCGGGCCGAGCGAGAGTGCCTCGGGGAGCCGGTAGCCCTTGGGCGCGAGCCCGTACGTGCCCGGAGCTGCGGGCTGGGCCCCTTCCGCGTCGCCGAAGATGTCGTGGGTCGAGGTCCCCATGTCAGGTGGTCCAGTTGAGCCAGATGGTGGTACCGAGCGCGGCGAGGAGGATGGTGAGTCCCGCCACGCTCCAGCGCCGGAAACTCGCGCTGCCGAGGACCGCGGCGATGGCGAGCTTGAACACCGTGTTCGACGCGATCCCGACCGCGATACCGAGCGCGGCGAGGGCGATGATGTCCGCGCCGCCGGCCAGCCGGCTCATCGAGACCGTCAGGGCGTCCACGTCGGTGAGGCCGAGGAAGACGGCCGAGCCGATGAGTCCGCCGGTGCCCCAGTGGGCCCGGGTGTAGTCGAGCGCGAACATCGAGAGCTGGAACGCGGCCGCCATCATCAGCGCGGCGCGGAAGCGGAGCGGACTCTTGTCCGGGGTGCTCGCCGCCTCTCCTTTCGGCGCGTAGCGGAGGCCGAGGGTGAGGAGGAGCGCCCCCACCAGGAAGGTCGGGAGCAGGTAGGGCACGAGCGCCCATCCGATCTTGAGGCTGAGCGCGGTGCTGACGACGAACACCCTGATCGGCAGCACCGTGCATGCCCCGATGACGCCGATCGCCAGCCCGACGCCCTGTTTCGGATGCACGCGGCTCAGCCGCGAGAACTGGAGCGTGACCGCGGTGCTGGAGATGAAGCCGCCGATGATCCCCGTCACGCCGTAGCCCCGCGTCGGTCCCACCACCTGGTGGGCGATGTACCCCGCGAAGGAGAGCCCCGAGAGGAGGAGCACGATCATCCAGAGGGCGCGGGGCCGGAACCCGAGGAGCGCCTCGTACGGGCCGGTGGGGAGGAGCGGGAGGACCACCAGGGCAAGGACCAGAAACTGCAGCCCCGCGCGCATCTCGACCTGGTCGATCCGGTGGACCCAGTCGTGGAGCCGCGTCTTCTCGCCCAGGGCCAGCACGACGATCGCCACGCTCGCGCCGGCCAGCGCGAGGTAGCCGAGGCCGGCGAGGAGGGTGAGGCCGAGCACCACGAGCGCCGCCATCTCGGTGGTGCCGTCGATGAGCTTGGGGTGTGCTCGGAGCTTCATCACGTAGGCCGCGATGATGAGCGCGGCGCCACCGGCAAAGAGGACCGTTGCGGGGGCGATCAGGCCGATGGTGAGGAGGATCCCGACGGCGCCACCAACGAGGCCGAGGAGGAAGAATGTCCGGAGCCCGGCGAAGCGCCCTTGGGAGTCGGAGGCGGGCGAGGACCATTCGCGTTCGATCCCGACCGCGGCCCCCACCAGCCCAGCGATGGCGAGGCGCTGGGCGATGACGAGGAGGGTGGGGGAGGGGGTGGGATCGAGCATGATGGAAGGTAGTATCGCTGAGGCTGGGCCCGCGAAGCGGCGTGGAGTGGTTGTACAGTGTCATCCTGAGGGCCCTTCAGGGCCCGAAGGATCT
>JANLXK010000543.1:0-7423 GCA_031365045.1 Gemmatimonadota bacterium
CCAAGTCCTGACCTCCTGTCGGCTTGACAGCGGCCCGGCCGCGGAGAACGTCACCAAGGTCTGAGCGCCACCGGGCGAGACGGGAAAGGCCGCTTCCACCGGGAGGCGGCCTTTTTGTGTGTCGGGGCAGGTGGGCGCGCATCCAAGTTCCGGAATGCGAGGCGCGGAAACCCCGGAACCCCGAAGGCAACTGGCTTCGGGGACTAGAGAGAGGATCCAACCGGGCAGAAGGCTCCGCGCTCTATTGTTCCGCAGGGTGGGATCTTGCCCTGCGGAACAAAGAAATCCGAGGCCCCTTCGCCGCAAGGGTGACCGTACCAGAAAGGGATCCAGAGGCCTTCGGGTTCCGGGGTTTCCGCGCCCCTGCCGGCCTCAGAGCGACCTGAACGCCAAAAGACCCAGGGGCATCGTCCCCGGGTCTCGTCGGTCACTCGTGCGTCCGTGCGTCCGTCCGTCCGTCCGTCCGACCGACCGGGCGACTACTTGTGCCGGTACACCACGCGACCGCGGGTCAGGTCGTACGGGGAGAGGACCACACTCACCCGGTCCCCTTCGAGGACGCGGATCTTGAACTTGCTCATCTTCCCCGCCGCGTAGGCAAGGATGGAGTGGCCGTTGTCGAGCAGCACCCGATAGTTCCGGTCGGGCAGCACATCGGTGACCACGCCCTCCATCTCGATCCCTTCTTCCTTCGCCATCCGCGCGCTCCCCTGGGGTCGTACTGGTTCGGCTGGCACCCCCTAATGGGGCCCGGGCCGGGTCTAGACGGAGGAAAATCGCCCGGTGGGGCCCCGGAAGCAACGCCCCACTATTCCGGGAGCCTCGCCAGCTCCCCCTCCACCTCGGCCACCAGTTCCGCCATCCGTCCGCGGTCGAACACCAGCTCCACCCCCGCCGCCCGGTACATCTCGGGGAGGGTCACCGTCCCGCCCAGCGCCAGCGCCCGTCGATACGCGGCCAGCGTGGCCGAATGATCCCGCCGGGAGTTGAGCCAGAGCTGGAGCGCGCCGAGCTGGGCCAGACCGTACTCGATGTAGTAGAAGGGATAGAGGAAAATGTGGAGTTGCCGATACCACCGGGCCACCCGCTCCCGCTCCAGGCCGCTCCAATCGGCGCCCCGGTCGAACCGGGTGCGGAGCTCGAGCCACCGCGCGTCGCGCGCGCCGGCGTCGTGCCCCTGTCCCGAGGTGTAGATCCAGGACTGGAACGCGTCGACCGAGGCGACGTGCGGCAGGGTGAGGAGGACATCCTGCAGATGTTCCCGGCGGGCCCGCGCCCACTGGCCCTCGTCGAAGAATCCACCCCGCTCCGTCCGCAACCCGTCGAACGCCAGCAGCTCCATCCCCATCGAGGCGAGCTCCGCCTGCTCCATCGTCGGGTTCCGCTGCCAGAGGTACGGCAATGCGTGGGAGGTGAACGCGTGGAAGGCGTGACCACTCTCGTGCAGGAGGGTCATCACGTCCTCCATCGTCCCCGCGGCGTTCATGAAGATGAAGGGGCGACCCCGCTCGTGATACGTCTCGCAATATCCCCCCGGCGCCTTCCCCTTCCGCGACGCGAGGTCGAGCAACCCTTCCTTCCGCATCGTGGTGAACTGCGCGCCCAGCTCCGCGTCCACCCGGCCGAATACCCGCTCGGTGGTGGCGATCAACTCGACGTCGGTGGTGAACGGCTTCAGCGCCGCGCGCCCCGCGGGATCGACCTGCATGTCCCAGGGCCGGAGCTGTGCCAGGTCGAGGCGCTTCCGGCGCACAGCGTGGATCCGGTCGATCGCCGGGATCACGGCGGCCTCGACGGCATCGTGCCACCGGCGGCAGTCGTCGGGGGTGTAGTCGAACCGCTGCTTGGCCGCGAAGGCGTACTTCTCGTAGTCGGGAAAGCCGGCGTTCGTGGCCACTTTCTGCCGCAGGGCATACTGCTGATCGAAGATGCCGGAGAGCTGGTCCCGGGCGGCCACGTAGGGGCCGGTCGAGGCGCGGAAGGCCCGTTCCCGCACGTTGCGATCGAGATCCTTGAGGAAGGGGGCGAGTTGCGGCAACGGCAGCTGCTGCCCTTCCCATTCCGCCGTCAGGCTCCCGGTCACGGCCTGGTACTCGGCGCCGAGCTTCTCCCCTGCGGCCAGGAGCGGGACGTTCGCCTCGCGGAAGATCTCGATCTGGGCCCGGAACCGGCGCACCGGGAGCTCCATCCCGGCGGGCGCCCAGCCGAGCGCCACCAGCTGCTTGGCCAGCCCGACGCTCAGTTCCTCGGCGCGCGGCAGGATGTCCCCCGAGAAGCGCTGGTACAGCTCCCGCTTCCCGGCGTTCTCGGTGTCGCAGGTGTAGTCGGTCATCGAGAGCGCCGCGGCCTCGGTCAGGGCGCACTCGAGGGCGGACCAGTCGCGGAGCCACGCTTCAGCAGTGGCCTTCGTCAGGGGCCGGTCGGCGAGGGTGGCATAGTGGGCGCGGACCTCCTCCCACGTGGTGCGGCGAAGCGATTCAGCGGTCGGTGACGGCATCGAGCTTGGCGCGGCGATGATAGATCCACGCCACGAGGAGGGAGACCAGGCCGAGGACGAAGACCGAGCCGACGCGATAGAGCGCGTCGAGGGTGCTCAGATCCTCAAACAGGACCTTCAGGACCGCGAGCCCCGAGACCCAGAGCCCCGCAAGGCGGAGGGGACGGAGCTTCCGGCGGAACCCGACCAGGACGCACACCCCGGCGAACACCAGCCACCAGACGCTCACGGAGAGCCCCCCGGCGAGAGCCGCAGTCTGGACGTCCGCCACGTTCAAGCGGAAGAATCGGGTCAGCTCTTCGGTCACGCCGGTGAGAAGGACGATTCCCGCCAATGCCCAGAGCAGCCCGACACGGGGCACTTGGTGATCGTCATCAGGGGTCGCGAGATCCGTTGCGAGCGCGACGGTCACGGCCAGAAGGCCCCAGAGGACCAGCGCCCAGCTGTCAATGAAAGCGGGACTGTACGCGAGGCGCTGGTCCAGCGTGCCCGTCCAGAGCGTCAGGAACCCGACCACCACGGCTATCGCTGCGTGGAAGTTCCAGTCGTTGCGGCGCGTGAGCCGAGCGGTCGCGCCCCATGCGAGCGCGAGGACGCCCAGGACGCCCGCGCTGGTGAGCCCCGCGTTCCACTCGACCACCGCCGCCACCAGCGCGCAGAGCGTCCCCACCAGTGCGAACGGACGGCGCTGGCCGGTCACCCCGATCGCCAGATACGCGGCCGCCACGAGTGCGGTCGCCAGTCCCTCGTGGGCGTCGAACGCGCTCCAGCCGAACCGCGCGACCGCCCAGACCAGCCAGAGGGGGGTCACGTAGAAGTAGAGCGACTGCAGGATCGGCCGTGGCTCCTTGGCCGGTCCGGCGAAAGGCCAGGTGGTGTCCTGTTTGAAGGCGTGGGCCCAGACCGGCCAGGAGAGCGCCGCACCGGCCAACAGCACCCCCGGCGCATACGCCCGGCCGTCCACGAAGGCGAGGCACCCCCACCCGCCCCAGAAGCTCAGGAAGCGGGTCTCCCACCAGTTCCGCTTGAGCCCGAGGGCGAGCCCGGCCGCGCCACCGGTGGCCCCGTAGGCCAGCACGACGAGTGGCTGCGCATGATCGGCGGTCGGCAGCCCGATCCCGAAGAAGCTGAGACCGATGACGAGCGCGGTGAGCCGCCACCCGTTCTCCCACGCCAGCGCCCCCATCGTGAGGCCGATGGCCGCGAGGTAGCCGAGCAGCCGGTCCGCATCGGCGTCGACATTGCCGATGACCAACGGGGCCATGAACGCACCCGCCGCCGCGACGGTGGCGAGCGGCTCGGCCTCCAACTGCCACGCGGCGACCGCGAGCCCCAAGGCGACCAACGCCATCCCGCCCACGCCCATCGCTGGGGGGAGGAAACCGTACAACCGGCTCGCGGCCCAGACGGTGAGGTAGATGATCCCCGCCCCGGTCCCCACGAGCGCGGTCCCGTAGGACCGATAGCCTCGGCGCACCACGCCCCAGCCGAGTACGGCGATCGCGCCACCGCTCGTCGCACCACCGAGACAGCGCACCAAGGGGGAGATCCACCCCCGGTCGAACGAGAGCTTGAGCAGGTATCCCGCCGCCAGCACGACGGCGAGCACCCCGACCGCAAGGAGCCCGCGTTGGCCGACCCACTGCTCGCCATCGAGCGCGGCCCGCGCCGGCGGCACTGCGACCGGGGTCGGCGTGGCTCCGGTCACTGGGGCAGGGCTTGGCGGCGAGGGAAGGTCCGCGGGACGCGGCGGCGGGGGAGGCGGGGGCGGAAGGGGAGGCACCGCCCCCTCGATCCGTTCGGGAAGTGCCTGCAGCACCTGGCGCATCAGCTGCTCGAGCCGGAGCAGCCGCTGTTCCAAGCGATCGAGGCGATCCTGGTCGCTCATGTGCGGACCCCCCGTTCGAGTGTCATACTCGAAAAGTACCGGGTCCGCCGCCGAGTGCCAGAGTGCTTCAGACGGGCGCGGGGGTGGTCTGCTCCATCGGCGCCGCGGGGTCGACCCGCACCACCAGGAACGAGGCGAGCACGACGAGTCCCGCCGCCACCAGGAAGGGCGTCGGATGCGAGTAACGCTGGAAGAGTCCCGTCGAGATGATCGGGGCGATGATGCGCGCCGCCCCGGCGAAGGTCTGGGCGGTCCCCATCGTCTCGCCCACGCGGTCCTTGGCCGAGAAGCGGGACATGAGCGCGGTGGTGCTGGGGAAGATGAGCGCCGCACCGAGCGGGACGAACGCCATCACGGGGACGAGCCCGAGCCAGGTGTGCTGGAAGGGATAGAGCACGAACCCGATGATGAGCGCGGCGCATCCCATCCGGATGGTCCCGAGCTCGCCGAACTTGCGCACGATCGGCCCGAGGATGGTGACGCGGATCAGGAACGAGAGGCCGGCGATATAGGTGAACACCGGCCAGATGTTCTTCTCGTTGATCGGCTGGCCGCCCATCGTCATCTCGGCGCCGAGCCAGATCGGGAGGATGGCGGTGAGGAAGGTGAAGGCGAGCATCCCCACGCTGTAGATCCAGATCATCCGCGACACCGGCCGACCAGGATGCTGCACCACGTCGAGCGCGCTCTGCCAGATGGGGCGCTTGTTGGGGCGCGCCTCGGCGCGCTTGGCGACGGTATGGGTCTCCGGCAGCCAGTACCAGGCGAAGATCAGGTTCACCAGACAGATGCCGGCGGCGATGAGTCCGGGATACTGCGACCCGAGACGCGAGCTGGCCGAGGAGATGATCGGGCCGATCGCGATCCCTGCGCCGGTGGCCGCCGAGAGCCAGCCGAGGGCCTGCGCCCGCTCGCTCGGCCGCACGGTGTCCGTCACATACGCCTGGGCCACTCCGGTGGTGCCGCCCCCTGCCCCCTGGATGGCCCGCGACAGGAAGAGGAGCCAGAGTTGGCCGGCGAATGCGAAGACGACGTACGCGATGGCCGAACCCGCGAGGCCGATGACGAGCGCCGGACGGCGCCCGAAGCGATCGGACACCCGACCCCAGAACGGCGCCGAGAGGAGCTGTGCCACCGAGTAGCTCGAGATCATGGCCCCGATCGCGAGCGGCGAGGCTCCGAGCCGCTGGGCATAGAACGGCAGGATCGGCAGCACCATCGCAAAGCCGAGCATGTCCACCGCGTTCACCGCGATGAGGACGCCGAGGCTCCGGAGATGGTCGCGCGACGTGGCGGTGGCGGGGTCGGTCATCGGGTGGTGCTCCCGGAGCGGGAACCGAGAAGGAAGACGGCGGCGGACGCGAGCATCAGGAGGACGCCGTAGACCGAGGCGACCCCCACATCTCCCGAGCGGAGGCTCGCGAGGATCTCGAGGGAGAGGGGTCGAGTGTCATAGGTGTACAGCAGCACCGAAGTGACGAAGTCTCCGAGCGCGGTCACGAACGCCAGGGCGCCAGCCGCGGCGAGCGCGGGAGCGAGGAGCGGAAGGGTGACCCGCCGGAGAATGGTCCAGCGGGAGGCGCCGAGCCCCGCGGCCGCCTCGTCGAGCCCCGGATCGAGCTGACGGAATCCGGCGAAGATCGGCTGGCTCGTGACCGGAAGGTTCCGGATCAGGTAGGCCAGCGGCAGGATCCAGAGGGTGCCGACCAGAACGGTCCGGAGCGCCCAGGGCTGGTGTACCGAAAAGGCGGTCGCGAGCGCGAGCGCGAAGACGGTCCCCGGCACGGCGTACGGCGCAGCGAGCAGGATCTCCAGCAGCCGCTTCCCCTGCGCCCGCCGCCGCACCACCAGATGGCCCGCCCACACGGCGATCACCAGCGCGGCCACCGTCGCGACCGTCGCCATCCAGAGCGAGTTCACCAGGGGCCGGAGCCGCTCCGGATCGCCCGCGAGTGCAGAGTAGTTCGCCATCGTGTAGCTCGGCGGCAGCGCTTCGATGGTCCAGGTCCCCACCGGCACGAACGAGAGGAGCAGCAGCGTGGCGTGCGGCAGGAGGAGCACCACCGCGAAGACCCACCCGCCGATCATCGCGAAGAGCCGGCCCCGCCCCGCCGCCACGTGCCGCGCCGGCGCGCTCCCCTTCCCGCCCCGCTGACCCTGCGTGTCGCGCTGACTCCCCATCAGCGCCAGGGCCACCAGCGCGATCAGGGTCAATGCCACGGTCTCCACCATCGCCAGCTGGGTGTCGCCGTTCAAGCGGGTGGCGAGCACCTGCGTGGTCATCACCCGGAACCCACCCCCGAAGATGTAGGGTGCGCTAAAACTCGCCAGCGCGGTGGTGAAGGTCAGGAGTGCCGCCCCGATGAGCGAAGGGCGGAGCATCGGCACCGTCACCCGGGTGAAGATCCGCCAGCGCGACGCGCCGAGGCTCGCGGCCGCTTCAAGAGCGGCACCGTCCATCCGCTCGAGCCCGGCGCGCACCAGCAGGTAGAAGTAGACGTACATCGAATACGCCTGGACCAGCAGGATCGCTCCGGGCCCCTGCAGCTGCCACGGCGCCTGGTCGCTCCGGCTGAGCCACCGCACGAGGTGCGCAGCGAATCCGCTCTCACCATAGAGGAAGAGGAACGCCAGCACGCCGACCAGGGGCGGCAACGCCACCGGCAGCCCCACCAGCGCCCCGAGCAGCCGACGCCCGGGGAACTCGGTCCGCGCAAAGAGGAAGGCAAGGGGCACGCCGATGAGTGCAGCGGCGACCACGGTCGCCACCGAGATCCAGAGGCTCCCCCAGAGCGCCTGCCATTCGTTGGGCCGCGCGAAGAAGGCGCGGATGTAGTCGAGCGTCCACCCCGCCGGACCAGTGACCCCCTCGAGCGCCGAAAGGACGAGCGGGTACGCGACCAGCCAGAGGAGCGCGAACGCAAGGATCGCCGCCCCCCACGACCAGGCCCGCGCGCCCCCGGGCCTCATCGCGCCGCCTCAGGGAAGAGGTGGATCCCCTGCTCCATCGGGACCAGCCCCACGGCCGCACCCTCCGC
>JANLXK010000563.1:0-5156 GCA_031365045.1 Gemmatimonadota bacterium
TCGGAGGCGGTGCAAACCACCGGCGTGCCGCCGACGCAACCGGTCGACGGGTCGCAGGTCTCGACACCGTTGCAGGCGTTACCGTCATTGCAGGTCAGGGGCGTGCCGGCGACGCAACCCGTCGCGGTGCTGCACGTTTCAACACCGTTGCAGGCGTTGCCGTCGTCACACACGATCGGGGTGTAGATGCAACCCAGGGCCGGGTCGCAGGTATCGGTGGTGCAGGCGTTGCTGTCATCGCAAACGACCGGCTGACCGCCGACGCACAGGCCCGCGCCGTCGCAAGCATCCTGAGCGGCGACCGTTCCGGTGCACGCGTTGTTGTCGTTGCAGGCCGATCCGCCGGCCGACGGTGCATGCGAACAGGCACAGGCGTTGGTTTCGTCGGCGAAGTCGTCCGTGCAGGCGTTGGCGTCGTCGCAAACCGACAATCCGCCGCAGGTTCCCGCACCGTCGCAATGATCGGAGAGAGTGCAGGTCAGGCCGTCGTCACAAGTCGTGGTCGGGGGCAACGGCGGGAAGACGCAGAACAGGACGGGGTCGCACGCGTTCGTGGTGCACGCGTTGAAGTCATCGCACAGATCGCCCGCCTGGCTGGAGTCGTTGATGCAGCCTACGGCCGAGCTGCACGAATCGTCCGTGCAGAGGCTGTTGTCGTTGCAGTTCGGCGGCGCGCCGGATACACACGCACCGGCGTTGCATTGGTCGTTGGCGGTGCACAGATTGGCGATGCACACCCCGCTATTGCAGACGATGTCGGTGCAGCCGTTGTTCGCGGCAGCCACGGTGGTGAAGTTGGCCGTCGCCGAGTCGTTGCTCGGATCGGGGTCCGTCGACACCGAAGTGATCGTCGCCGTGTTGGCGATGGTCACGCCGTCACCGATGCAGTTGTTGACCTGAACGGTCAGGACGTAGGTCGTGGTGCTGCCGGGCGCCATGGAGGCGTTGATGCAGTAGATCGGCGCGTCGTTGAGGCCCGCGGTCGGCAGTGAGTAGCACGCGGTGTTGTTGCCGCCGAGAGTGTCATCGACCGTCAGGCCGATGAAGGTGAGGTTCGCGTCGAGCGTGTCGTTGAACGCCACTTCTTGCGCGATCTGGCTGCCGTTGTTGGTCATGGTGATCGTGTAGGTGACGAAGTCGCCCGTGGTCACCGGACCGGCAGGGCCGGTCTTGGTCACCGAGACGTCGGCGGTCGTCGTGCCCGGGCCCGCATTCTGAACCGGACCGCAGTTGGAGGTCATACTGCCCGACCAGTTGTTCGGGTAGGCCGGAGCCCCCTGGCTCAAGAACTGAGACGCGGCGAAGTAGCAGACCTCGTACATACCGGTGTAGCTCGCTCTCCACTGGAAGTACGACGAGGTGATTGCCGGCGAAAGGGCGTTCAGCGAGGGCTGTTGCACGTTCGCGTTGGTGTTCTTGCGCGGGTTGGCGCCGAAGCCGAAGTTCGAGATCCCGGCCGGTTCCGCGTCGTACACGATCGGCTGCGGAATATCGACGAGGGAGATGCCGCCGGCTGTGCGCTGCGGGTTGGCGGCGCCGAACCAATCCATCAAGTCACCCTTGTTGACGAGGAACTTGAAGCAGTCGGTGTCCTGGTTGTAGGCGAAGGTGCCTCGGACGTAACCACCGGCGGTGACGGCATTGATATTGAGGAGGTCGCCGGGCCAGAGGTAGTAGTTATCGTTACCCGTCGGGCTGACGTTCTCGTCTTCGAGCTGCGCCGCGGCGAGCGGCGGACGGACGTGAGCGTAAAGCTCGTAGGTCGAAGACCTGCGGGGTTGAGTGCGGCTGACCTTGACGTAGGCCGGCGTTCCGTCGCCGAGCGCTCCGGCGATCGTCGGGGCGTTCGTGCCGCCTCGCGAGGTCACGTCGTCGTCGTCGAACTGAATCGTCTTGGTGTCGTTGGTGATACGCATCCGGAAGTCGTAGTCGTTCGACGCCTTCGCGTCAACGCCGGCGAAGATCGCGTTGCCGGTAGGAACTACGCCGAGGCTGTAGAAGTCGGCGTCACCTTCGTTGTACACGCGGCTGCACGACTGGCCGGAAGGGCAATTGACGCCGGCCACGCTCGTGGTGCAAACGCCACCACCCGGACAACCGGTCAAACCCGAGCAGTACCGGCCAGGGAAGAGGCCGCCGACGCAGACCGGCGTGCAGGCCACTCCGGTGTTGACGTTGGTCGCGGTGACGATGCATGTGGATTCGACCTGGCACGTGCCGGCGCACACCGCGCCCTGATCGCTGACCGGGTTACAGAATGCGTTCGCGGTGCAGGACTTGCCGGCGTTGGGCCCGACGTCGCAGCGCGGATCGCAGTCGAGATCGGTTTGTTGCTGGCAGAGCTCGCCCGGGAGCACGCAATTGCCGATACCGGTGGCGGTGTCAACGATGCACTGGGCGCCCGAGATGCTGCAGCGCATGTTTGAATTCGGGAAGCTCTGATCCAGGAACGTGCTGCGTGTGCAGACGCGACCGGCGCGCGTGCCGAGGTAGCAGTGCGCCGCAGGAGCGGCGGTGCTCTCACCGATCATGCCGCAAACCAAGGGCGTGGCCTGGGCCGGTGTGTCGTTGGGCTCGACCTCGGAATTGCACGGTCTCACCTCGAGGGACATCACGCCGCCGGGATTGAGCGACGGAGTGCAGGTCGCACCGGTCGCGCAATCGGAGGTGGCGAAACAGGCATGGTTGTTGTCGCTGCACTTCCCGGGCGACGCGTCGTCAAACACGACGAACACGGTCTGCCCCGTCGTCATCGGGATGCAGTCGAGCGCTTCCGATTGGTTGTTGCTGGTTCCAACGGCGGAGCCGGGCGTGCCGAACGCGGCCGACTGCGGACGATTGATGCCCTTGATGCAGTTCACGGTTCCGGCGTTCGCGCAGTCAGTCTGGTACAGGACCTCATTCTGCGTCCTGATCACGTCGCCCGGAGCCTGCTGAATGACCTCGATCGTGTACTTGCCGGCGGCCGGCGCGGTGAACGAGAACACGACGTCGCGGCCGGGGGCCGTGGTGGGAATCTGACCGATTCCCGCGTAGCAGGTCGTGTCGGCGGGTGTCTGATAGTCGTCGTTCGCGCCCAAGGTCGTTCCCTTGGTCACGAGGTTCAGCGTGAGGGGCACGGCGCCCGCGCACGTGTCATTGGCGGGCGGCGCCGCCAGCGCCGCACTCGCCAGCGCAGGCGCGTTGTTCGCGGGGTCGAGATCGCCCGGCGCGAGATCCTTGGCGATTCTGGCGCCAGGGCCGATGTGTTTGACGGGGGTGCCGGAGTCAGCGAAGACGAGACCCGCGAATCCGAACATCGCGACGATCATCATCAACGTGATCCAGCGGTGCGAGCGATTTCCGCTCGGTCGACAGCGTGTACTCCTCACAAGATTCGACATGAATGCGCCCTCCTGGCCGATGTGTTAGGGCGTGACGCCCCGTTTGGACGAGTGAGCGTGCCGAAGGCCGCCCCCCCTGGCACTGCGGTTATGGAAACAGGTTCTTGACAATACATTCCGCGCCCCAATCGCCACGCAAAACCGAGTGAGAATTACGAGGAAGAAGGGCGGACGTCAAGCTGTTTCGGTGGTAACTCGGGGGTGGTGGCGCTTTTGGCGTGAGTCTCTTTTTGCGACTAGGGTCGAAGAAGGCGCTCGAAACTACCAGACCGGCCTTCCTTGCGCGGTCTCGGACAGACACGGAAACCTTCTGCCGCGGGACGAGTTCGCTCCCGAATCGGGGCCTCTATTGAGCTAGACTCTGGCGGGGCTGAGCCGGAAGGAGAGCAAACACATGATCCACATGAGATACCTTTTGGGAACCGTCCTGGCCGCGACGATGCTGGTTGCTGGCCCCGTGTGGGCGGCGGAAAACGACAAACCCTTGGATAACGCCGAGATCGTCAAGTTGACGAAGCTCGACATGGGCGATGCCGTGATCATCGCCAAGATCAAGTCCGCGGAGAGAGTCCAGTTCGCCACGGGGACCGACGATCTCGTGAAGCTGAAGGAGGCCGGCGTCAGCAAGGGCGTCATGGCGGCGATGCTCGACCGATCGAGCCCACCGAAGGCCAGCACCCCAGCGCCGTCGGGCGCCGCGAGTGAGTCGAGCGTGACCCTGCAGTTGAACGGCGGCCCGGTGGCACTCAAGAAGATCGAGGGCGACGTCAGAACGATTGTCGCGCCTTTCGTCGGCATTCGCAGGTTCATCGACTTTGCCGAGGTCGCCGCTACGGTCAGGACCAAGGACCGAAAGCCCTCGGTGACGATCGCAACGGACAAAGACCCCCACAAGATGTACTGGATGGTCAAACTCGATCAGGACACGGATCCGGAAGACATGAACCGGTCGATCGACGTCGAATCGCCCGGGATGTGGGGCGGGGTCGTGTCGAGCGCACCCGATGACGACTCGATGGTCAAATGCGACATCGTCGAAGACAAGCCGGGGCTCTGGCGGTACACCCCGACCAAAGAACTGAAGCCGGGCGAGTACGGGATCTACGTCGGCAAAGGCGAGCAAACCGCGAGCCTCTACGATTTCGGAGTCGACAAGTAGGTCCGGCTCGCCTACTCCGGCAAGCCGGTCTCTAGGTTCAACGGCCGCGACCGCGTCCCGATGTCGTCCGTCCCCTCGATCGCGCCGCTGGGCGAATCGTAGCGGCGGTTCGAGCCGAAGCTGTAAAAGAGCGCGGTCCCCGTGACCCCGTCGGCGCTTCGCTCGTAGAAAATCCAATAGGGCTGTCCCCACGGGTCGAGCGCGAAGCGTCGGCGATTGGGGTTGGTCGATACGCCTTCGCAGGCCACCGAACTCAACGACGCCACGATGTCCGCCTTCAGGAACTCGCGCTGCATGGCGGTGTGGACACGAACATCTACGGATCGCCGCGCGAACAGCTGGGGCAGGCCGGCTCCACCCTCGATCGCGGCGGTGAGGGCCCGAGCCTCCGCGCCGGCACATTCGAGTTTTTGCGGTCCGCCCAGGGTGTCCTGGAGGTTCTCGTAGGACGCGGCGGCGACCACCATGACGAGCGGAGCGGCGAGCGCCAGGTAGGCTCTCCGCCCGAGATCGATCATCGGGATGGCGGTTACCAGAAAGAGCAAGCCGGCGATCAACTCGACGTATTCGGCGGTCATCTCGAGCGGGTACTTATCGAGCAGGACGAGGCCGAG
>JANLXK010000018.1:0-1962 GCA_031365045.1 Gemmatimonadota bacterium
GCGCTTGCGTGGGTTGGAGCCTTGGGTGTGGTAGATTGGCTTGGTCGGTGTGGGGTATGGGGTGGGGGGTACGGGGGTCGCGGAGGAAGGTCCCCCTCACCCCTCACCCTTCACTCCTCACGCTGTTACAGGTTGCCCCGCAGGTCCTGTTCCCGCTCGATGGCCTCGAACAGCGCCTTGAAGTTGCCGGCGCCGAAGCTCTTGGCGCCCTTGCGCTGGATGATCTCGTAGAAGAGCGTCGGGCGGTCCTGCACCGGCTTGGTGAAGATCTGCAGGAGATACCCCTCGTCGTCACGGTCGACCAGGATGCCGAGCTCGGCCAGGGGGGCGATGTCCTCATCGATCTTGCCGACTCGATCGAGGACGGTGTCGTAATAGGTCTGCGGCACCCGGAGGAATTCGACGCCACGCGACCGCAGCGTCCGGACGGTCTTGATGATGTCGTCGGTGGCGATGGCGATGTGCTGCACGCCCGGCCCGCGATAGAAGTCGAGGTACTCGTCGATCTGCGACTTCTTCTTCCCCGCGGCGGGCTCATTGATCGGGAACTTGATCCGGCCGTTGCCGTTGGACATCACCTTGGACATCAGGGCGGAGTACTCGGTGCTGATGGTCTTGTCGTCGAAGGTGAGGATGTTGGTGAAGCCGAGGACCCGTTCGTAGAAGCCGACCCACTCGTTCATCTTGCCGAGCTCGACATTGCCGACGCAGTGGTCGACGTACTTGAGCCCGATGGGGGCGGGGGCGAATTCGGAGGTCACCGGGACGAAGCCGGGGAGGAAGAGTCCCCGGTAGTTCTTCCGTTCGACGATGGAGTGGATGGTGTCGCCGTAGGTGGCGATGGCGGCCGTCACGACCTCCCCCTTCTCGTCCTTCGCCACGGTCGGGGCCAGGATGGAACGGGCGCCCCGCTCCATCGCCTTGGCGTGGGCGTCGCGGGCGTCGTCGACCCAGAACGCGATGTCGCGCACCCCGTCGCCGTGGAGGGCGACATGCTGGGCGATCGGTCCCTCGGGCCCGAGTGGAGAGGTCAGGACGAGACGGATCTTGTCCTGCTGCAGGAGATAGCTGGCCCGGTCGCGGACGCCGGTCTCGGGGCCGCGGTAGGCGACGAGCTCGAAGCCGAACGCCGCGCGATAGTAGATCGCGCTCTGCTTGGCGTTGCCGACGTAGAATTCGATGTAGTCCGTCCCGTTGATCGGGAAGGTGTCGTGGGCGACGGTGCTGCTCGGCTTGACGGCGGTGGCCATGGCGGCCTCCCGGTGATGGTGTGCGAAGATCAGGGCTTCCGGGGCTATTGGCTTCTGGCTATTGGTGAATCTCGGCACCGTTGGGATCCACCAAGAGCCAACAGCCAGTAGCCCTCTACGCGAGGGCCCCTGCGTGCAAGAACGACTGGACGTCAGGCTCGCTCATCGCCGGTTCGCCGGGGGAGACGTTGTCGAGCTTGCCGTCCTTCATCCACTGCTCGAGCTCACCGACCAGCTCGAAGAGGTGGTCGAATGAGTCGACCACGAAGAGGAGCGGCTGGTAGTGATCGATCTCGAAGTACTGGTTGACCACCCATTCGAGCTGGACGGGATAGCGCTGGACCAGCGGGCTCTCGATGCAGTGCTCGATCTCCCCGAAGGAGCTGAGGAGGCCGCTGCCGTACGCCTTGACCCCCTTGCCGCCCGGCCCCTTCATCAGGCCGAACTCCACCGTGAACCAGAAGAAGCGGGCCAGCGCCTTCTGGATGCTGATGAGGCGGCGGACCCGCTCCTTCTCATCCTTGATCCCCGCCACGAGCTCCGCCGCCGTCCGGGCCGCCTCCCCGAAGCGCACCAGCGCGTCGGCAAACGCCTTGTCCGTGTGCATCGGGACGTGGCCGGCGATGTCGTGGAAGATGTCGGGTTCGGGGAGGTAGTCGAGCGTGCTGCGGTCGCGGATGGTGATGGTGGTCGGGAACTCGCGATTGCGCAG
>JANLXK010000030.1:0-7118 GCA_031365045.1 Gemmatimonadota bacterium
GGATCCTCGTGACGCCTCCCCCCGCCGCCCCTGCAACCGCCTCCGCCGCCTGGTCCCACGTGGCGCGGAACTATCTCACCCATCTCGCTCCCGGACTCCGGCCCGCCGCGCGCACGCTCTGTGACGCCCTCCGGATCGGCCCGGGCGACCGGGTGCTCGACGTGGCGTGCGGCCCAGGCACCCTGGCGCTCGAAGCGGTGCGCCTCGGCGCCGCCCAGGTCACTGGCATCGACTTCTCCGCCGAGATGGTGGCGCTCGCCCAGCGCGAAGGGGCGGGCCAGGGCTCGGTCGAGTTCATCGAAGGAGATGCGACCGCGCTGCCGATCCTGAGCGAGTCGTTCGACGTTGTCGCGAGCGTGTTCGGGGTCATTTTCGCCCCGACCCCGCGGATGGCGGTGGCCGAGATGCATCGGTCGATCGTGCCGGGAGGACGCGCCGGTATCGTGACCTGGCCGAGGACCGGGAACATGGGCCTCTACTATGAGACCGTGTTCAAGCACATTCCCCGCCCGGAGCAGGGATTCGATCCCTACGAGTGGGGGGAGCGGGAAAAGGCGCGGAAATGGTTCGGGGAGTGGTTCGGCTACCTGGAGTTCCAGCCCCTCGACGTCCCGTTCACCGCGCCGAGCACGACGGAAACGTGGGCCCGCCTTCGCGTCGCCTCCGGTCGGGTCGCCGTGGCGTACGAAAAACTCGATGCGGCCGCGCAGACGAAGATGGACCAGGCGATGACCGAGTACTTCGGGCGCTTCACCCAGAGCGACGGCTCGGTCCGCTGGCCGCGCGAGGCTCTGATGGTCACGGGCACCAAGTAAGGGGAAGTAGGGCACGGAAACCCCAAAACCCCGAAGGATTTCAGCGCGGGAATCTTGGAGATCCTGGTACCCTGGCGCTTCACGGGTGAATGGAGCGCGTAGCGGGACTGGTTCAGTCTGGTGTTCTTGTCGTTTGTGACCCTTGTTGACCATGGCTTCCCCGCCAACTCAACACGATTTCGGGGTTTTGGGGTTTTCTCGCCACCGTCGGCCCTAGCGTGAACCGTCTCTCCAAAGCTTCCTCCGCCTACCTCACCTCCGCCGCGCACCAGCCGGTGCCCTGGTGGCCGTGGTCCGCGGAAGCGTTCGCAGAGGCCGCTCGGCTCGACCGCCCGATCCTGCTCGACATCGGCGCGGTCTGGTGCCACTGGTGCCACGTGATGGACGGCGAGTCGTACGAAGACCCCGCGATCGCCGAACTCCTGTCCGAGAATTTCATCTGCATCAAGGTCGACCGCGACGAACGCCCCGATGTCGATGCCCGGTACCAGCGCGCCGTGCAGGCCCTCTCGGGCGTAGGCGGCTGGCCCCTCACCGCCTTCCTCACTCCCGGCGGTGAGGTCTTCTATGGTGGCACCTATTTCCCACCGCTCCCCCTGCCGGGCCGGCATTCCTTCCGCCAGGCCCTGACCTCCATCCTCAAGATCTGGTCCGAGCAGCGCGATCGTGTCACCACCCAGGCCGCCGCCATCACCAACGTGGTCCGCGGGTCGCTCGACGAGCTCGCCCCCGCCGACCCGACAGAGACGCTCGTGCTCCAGGCCGAAGCGCTGCTCGAGCGCAATTTCGAGCCGACCTACGGCGGCTGGGGGCGCGGCCCGAAATTCCCCCACCCCGCCGCCCTCACCTTCCTCCTCTCCCGCTGGGCCGACCACGGCGGCGACCTCCGCCGCACGATGGCGATCCGCACCCTCGACGGGATGCGGCTCGGCGGGATGCACGACCAGCTCGGCGGTGGCTTCCACCGCTACAGCGTCGACCTCGAGTGGATCGTCCCCCATTTCGAGAAGATGGCGTACGACAACGCCGAACTCGCCAAGGCCTATCTCGACGCGTTCGCGGCCCTCGCCGATCCTGCGTACGCGGAGGTGGCGCTCGGCATCGTCCGCTGGGTGCGTGAAGTACTGGCCGATCCTGACGGCGGCTACGGCGCGAGCCAGGATGCCGACGTCGGGCTCCACGACGACGGCGACTATTTCACCTGGACCCTGGCCGAGGCCGCGGCGGACTTGAGCGGCGATGAGCTCGAGGTGGCGGCGGCGCACTACGATATCGGAACCGCGGGGGAGATGCATCACGACCCCGCCAAGAACGTGCTCTATAGGAAGGAAGAGATCGTGCCCCTGGCACGCCGGCTGGGACGGCCCGCGACCCAAGTGGCCCAGGAGCTCGCCAATGCGCAGGAGAAGCTCCGGATCGCGCGACAGCGTCGAACCGCGCCCTTCATCGACCGGACCCGGTACACCAACTGGAACGGGATGCTCGCCGCCGCGATGCTCCGCGCGGGTGGCGCACTCGGCGACGCGTGGGCCCGGGACCACGGACTCAAGACGCTCGAGCGGATCCGCCGCGAGGCGCGCGATCCCGACGGCGTGGGGCATCTCCCCGGCACGGCACCTTCCCTGTTAGATGACCAGGTGCAGGTCGCGGCGGCCGCGCTCGACGCCTATGAGCTGACCGGTGAGGTCCGCTGGCTCGAGTGGTCCACCGCACTGATGGAGCGGGTCTGGCGGGAGTATCACGACGAGAAGGCCGGCGGGCTCTTCGATGCGCCACGTGACAGCGGCGGTGAGGGGCTTCTCCCCGCCCGCGCGAAGCCGGTGCAGGACACTCCCACCCCCTCCCCCAACGGCGTCGCCGCCCTCACTGCGGCCAGACTTGGCCACCATCTCGACTCCGCGATGTGGCAGGAACGCCACCGCGCGCTGGTGCGGGTCTTCGCCGGGGGCGCGGCCGACCTGGGCCTCTATGGTGCCACCTTCCTGCTGGCGATGACCTGGGCGTTGGAGCCGGTGACCCACCTCGTCATCGTCGGGGAGGGCGAAGAGGCCGAGCGGATGCATCGTCGTGCGCTCAGGACATTCATTCCCCGGAAAGTGATCCAATGGCTCCATCGGCCCACCGGCCCTCTGGCCCACTTGCCGCCGCACCTGGCCGCCATGGTGGACGCCACCGCGCCGCGCGCCTACGTTTGCCGCGGGGAGACCTGCTCCGCGCCGGCCTCCGATGACACGCAATGGACGGAACGCCTGGCGGGACTCCGATAACAGGTCGGCTCCTCCCGACTCCTTCTTCGTCTCCTTTTTCGACTCCTTCTTCGTCTCACTGGACGACCATGCCGAACAAGATTGCAACCATGAAGACCGCCAAGGGCACCCTGACCCTTGAGCTCTACGCCGACGAGACCCCCGGGACCGTCGCGAACTTCGAGAAGCTCGCCAACGACGGCTTCTACGACGGCACCCGCTTCCACCGGGTGATCCCCAACTTCATGATCCAGGGGGGCGACCCGCTCTCCAAGGACGCCAACAACCCGCGCGCCGGTTCCGGCGGCCCGGGCTACACCATCAAGTGCGAGACCCACAAGAACACCCACAAGCACATCCGGGGCACGCTCTCGATGGCCCACGCCGGGAAGGACACCGGGGGCAGCCAGTTCTTCGTCTGCCACGCGCCGCAGTCCCATCTCGACGGGAAGCACACCGTTTTCGGCCAGGTCACCAAGGGGATCGAGGTCGTCGACGCGATCCGCCAGGGTGACGTGATCGAATCGATCCGGGTGAGCTGACCCGTTGCAGGTCGTCCTCGCGGCGCTCGCGGACCACGCGCTGATCGACCAGGCCGGCCGCCTCTCGGTGGTCGGCATCTTCAGCCATATCTGGATCCGGCGGGTGCCGGCCCTCCATCCCCGCACTCATCTGGTCGTGCGGGTGCTCGGCCGGCGGAACGAGATCGGCGAACACAAGCTCAAGATCCGCTTCCTCGACCCCCAGGGTCAGGAGACCCTCGGCGGTGAAGGCACCTTCACGATGGGCGAGCCCCCGGCCGGCGTCACGGACGTCGAGGCGGGGGTCATCTTGGCC
Organism: Gemmatimonadota bacterium; assembly: GCA_031365045.1. Taxonomy (GTDB): domain Bacteria; phylum Gemmatimonadota; class Gemmatimonadetes; order Gemmatimonadales; family GWC2-71-9; genus CAMLHU01. Next base: position 3,899 of record JANLXK010000030.1, read on the forward strand.
TACGACCTCCCCCTCCCCGTGATCGGCCGCTACACGGTGGAGATCGCGCTGGACGGGAATGTGGTGACGACGCTGCCGTTGACGGTGGCCGAGGCGCCGGCGCAAGGGAATTAGCGACCGGACGCACCCTGTACCCAGCACCCAGCACCCAGCACCCAGCACTCCGTTGCGCCCCTTCCGACCAACGGGTAGCTTTTCAGGATTCCGGACGGCTCCGTCCGGCCCCCCTCCTCAGCAGTCCCAGTATCCCCTTTCGGAGTCCAGCTATGCGACGGTTCCTCGTCTGGATGGCCGCCGGGGCCTTGGCGGGCGCAGTGGCGCCTGCAGGTCTTGCGGCCCAGGGCTACGGCATCTACGAGCACGGCACCTGCATGATGGGTCGGGCCGGCACCGGCACCGCCTCACCCTGCACTGACGGCTCGGCCATCTTCTACAACCCCGCCGGCATCATCGGCAGCGGGCGCGGCACCCTCAGCGCCGGCGTGACCTACATCGGCCCCAAGGGGAGCTTCACCAACGACATCACCGGCAATGAGTCGGTGCTGGACAACCTCAAGTTCTACATCCCCCATCTCTATTACGCGCGCGACCTCGGCAGCGGGTACTCCGCCGGCCTCGGCGTCTTTGCGCCGTACGGTCTCACGACCGACTGGGGGAACACGTTCGAGGGCCGCTTCCTTGGCTACCGCAGCATGATCCAGAGCATCTACGTCCAGCCGACGTTCGCCGCACGGATCAACTCCACCATCAAGGTCGGCGGCGGGTTCGACTTCTCGTTCGTGAAGGTGAACCTGCGGCAACGCGCGGACCTCTGGTCGACCACGCTCGCCCCGGGCGTCACGGGGGCCAATCTCGGGTTCGCCAAGGGTACCGACTTCGCCGACATCAATCTCGAAGGCAACGGCACCGGCATCGGCTTCAACCTGGGCGCGATCTGGCAGGCACACCCGCGGTTCGCCCTCGGCGTGCGATACCTGTCACAGCAGGAGATCTACATCAACAAGGCCGACGCGACGATCACCCAGATCGCGACCGGCCTCACCCTGGCCGGCGGCAACCCGCTCGGCCTCCCGGCCGGCACCCCGGTCGACGCGGTCGTGGCGCCGCAGTTCACCGGCGCGGGCGCCCTGGTCAACCAGACCGGCAGCACCAAGCTGACCTTCCCGAGCCAGTTCGTCTTCGGCGTGACCGTCAAGGCCACTCCGCGGCTCAACATCCTGGGCGACGTGCAGTGGGTCAACTGGAAGAAGTTCGAGACCCTCGCCCTCCAGTTCGAGCGGCTCCCCCAGAAGATCATCCGCGAGGACTACGTGAACACGGTCGGGTACCGCATCGGCGGTGAGTACATGGTCAATGACAAGTACACCGCGCGCATCGGGTTCCTGAGCCACGGCGCGGCGGCCCCCGACCAGACCGTGACACCGAACCTTCCCGAAGGGCCCCGCACCGAGTACACCGCGGGCGTCGGCGGGACGCTCACCCCGCGCTTCCACCTCGACGTTGCCTATCAGTACATCGACCAGGCCGACCGTCGCGGTCGCACCACCGATGGCGGGCTCGCGGTCCCGACCACCGCGGTGAACAACGGACTCTATACCTTCAGCGCATCGCTCATCGGAGCGACGCTCACCTACAAGTTCTGATCCGAGGCCTACGCACATGATCCGCAAGCTGACCGGACTGTCGCTCGCTGCGGGCGTCCTGCTCCTCGGCGCCTGTCACGAAGACGGTACCCTCGAACCCCCCGCGACGCCCACGGGCGGGACCCTGATGAGCCATTACGTGGCCATGGGGAACAGCATCACCGCCGGTTTCCAGTCGGCCGGCATCAACGACAGCACCCAGAAGCTGTCGTACGCGCACCTTCTCGCGGTCGCATCGGGGGCACCGTACTACTACCAGAGCCTCCGCGGCCGCGGGTGCGCTCCGCCGTTCACCAACAACGTGACGGGTGCGCGGGTCGGCGGTGGCACGAGCACGACCTGTGACCTGGCGGCCCCGGCCGAGAACCCGTGGCTCACGAACGTCGCCGTGCCTGGCGCCCGCGCGATCGAGATGACGGACAATCTGCAGACTCCGTCGGCCTCGAACGCCCTCACCACCATCATCCTGGGCGGCAAGACCCAGGCCCAGCGGATGGCCGAAGGGGGACCGACCCTCGTCACGATGTGGGCCGGCAACAATGACGTCCTCGGAGCGCTGACCAATTCGGCCAACCCGGGGGTCTCGGTCGCGGTCACCTCGCAGACCAATTTCAACGCGGCCTACGACGCGGCGCTCGACGCCATCACCGCGACCGGGGCGGACGCCCTCGTCATCGGCGTGGTCGATGTGACGAACATCCCGTACACTTCCTCCGGCACCGTGCTCTGGTGCGCCAAGACCGGCAACTGCGGCGTTCCGGCCGCTCCGTTCCCGGCGACGTTCACGGTCAACAACAACTGCGCCCCGAACGCGGCGATCCCCGGATCGAAGGGCGACTCGATCCTCGTGCCGTGGAGCAAGTTCGTCCCGCTCATCGGCGCCGCGGCCGCGGGTGCCACGACCTCGCTCGACTGCTCGCTGGACGCGGTGGTCGTGACCCCGGCCGAGTACGCGATCCTCCGCAACGCGACCGTGGGCTACAACGCCCATATCGTCACGGCGGCGGCAGCCCACGGATTTGCCTACTGGGATCCGAACCCGACCCTCCTCGCCAAGAAGGCGGCTGGACAGGTCCCGGTATTCCCCGACCTCAGCGGCCTTGCCACCGGCGGGTCGGTGCTCTTCGGTCCGCTCTTCAGCCTCGATGGCGTGCACCCCAACGCCCTCGCGCACAAGCTCATCGCCGACTCCGTCGCGGCGCGCCTCAACTCGGCGTTCGGGACCACCATCCCGATCCCCGTGGCGCCGTGAGCTGATCGCTGCTCCTGCTGGACCAGACCCCGCGGCCTTCGGCTGCGGGGTCTCGGTTTTCGGTTACTTTCGATGGCGACGACAGGCCCACGCACCACGTACCACGTACCACGGATTTCGGATCTCGATGAACCGCACCGATGCCCTTCAGCTCATGCAGGAGTGGACCCCTTCCGAGTCCCTCCGGAAGCACATGTACGCCGTCGAATGCGCCATGCGCGCGATGGCCCTCCGCCAGGGGGCCGACCCCGAGGCGTGGGGCATCGTGGGCCTCCTCCACGACTTCGACTACGAGCGCTTCCCCAACCCCGATCGCGCGCCCGAC
>JANLXK010000076.1:0-1369 GCA_031365045.1 Gemmatimonadota bacterium
TCCCGGAGTTGTCCCTCCACGAATGCGAACTTCATCTGGGAGTCGCCTCGCGATCAGGTATAGGTGGACGCCTAAAGAGCTGTCTGCTAAACGTGGGAGGGGGGTGTGACAGCGGCCCGGCCGCAGGCCGCGGATGTTTCAAAGGCCGCCCGTAGGGCCGCCCGTCTACGGGCGGCCGGTGGCGGTGACGCATAGATCCCGCGAACGACCGGCCGAGACGGCCGGCCCTAAGGAGCATCCCAAACGAAGAGCGGGGCTGAAGCCCCGGCCTTTCTCAGTACGTCGTAAAGAAGCTCACCCGCCACTCACTCTCCCACCGCGTCACCCCCAGCACCCCGTCGAGCGTGATCGACCCCTTCGGGATCCGGAGCTTGACGCTCGGCCCGCCGCCGAAGTTGTGCGGCGCGTTGCTCTCCGTCGCCCACACCCCCACCGCCCCGACCGCGAGCCTCGGTGTCGCGTCATACATCAGGTTCCCGGGGTTCATCCCGAACTGGCGCACGCCCTGCGCCTCGAGCGGGACGTAGAGCTCGAAGGTGGCGTCGTACTTGAGCTTCCCGAACGAGATGTAGGGGAGGGCGTAGATCTGCCCGTACCAGGAGTCGATCGCCTTTGACGCTGCCACCGCCCAGGTGAGGCCCAGCCGGGGCGTGAACGTCTCGTACCAGACGACACCGACGAGATGCTCGCGGTAGGTGGTGCGGGGATTGGCGACCAGCGCCACCATCGGCGTCAGCGGCCCGATCGTGTAGCCAAAGTACATGTTGCTCGACGTGTGCGTGTCATACCGCGTCGAGAGGAAGCCGTGCGGCATGTACTCCGACTGCGCCACGACCGGCCGCACGTCGAAAGTGAGCCCGACCAGGGCAAGACCAATGACCAGGTACCAACGACCCATCGGGACCTCCGCGCTGAGGTCTACTTGTTCACGACGTGGCAACGATACGCAGACGCAGACGGTCAGTCGACCCGGTTCTTGCGGCCGGAATTGAGCCGGAACAGGGGGAAGATCTTCGGATAGGTACAGTCGAGCACGCAGGAAACGGACGGGGAACCCACCGCCCGTCTCGGGCGGCCGCTGTTTCAAATGACGCTTGTAGGGCGGCGCGCCTCGCGCCGCCTTCGCAACGATCTCGTCTTAGGTCGAGGCGGGGCCGGGGGGCCCGCCCTATTGAGCCGCGCCGCGGCCCGCCAACTTCCCCGTCGCCCAGGCCCAATGGAAGTTGTACCCCCCGATCGGCCCGAACAGGTCCAGCGCCTCGCCACAGATATACAGCCCCGGCCGCACCCTGCTCTCCATCGTCTGCGGTACGATCTCCGCCAGTGCCACGCCGCCCCCCGTCACCTCAGCCTTCTTGTACCCCTCGTC
>JANLXK010000118.1:0-1899 GCA_031365045.1 Gemmatimonadota bacterium
CGAGCTTCTCCTCGAACTTCTCGAACAGGGTAAACGCGTCGGCCGCGGCGCCGGCGAAGCCGGCAAGGACGCGTCCCCCCGCTATCTTTCCTCCCATGACGATCACCACGTTTCACGCCACGACCATCCTCGCCGTCCGCAAGGACGGCCGAGTGGCCCTCGGCGGCGACGGGCAGGTGAGCATCGGCAACTCGGTGATGAAGGCGAACGCCACCAAGGTCCGCACCCTCAAGGGAGGGAAGGTCCTGGCCGGCTTCGCCGGCTCTGTGGCCGACTCGCTGACGTTGTTCGAGAAGTTCGAGGAGAAGCTCGACCGCTACCCGGGGAACCTTCCGCGCGCCGCGGTGGAACTCGCCAAGGATTGGCGGAGCGACCGGATGCTCCGGCGGCTGGAAGCGCTCCTGATCGCCGCCGACACCCATCACAGCTACCTGATCAGCGGCGGGGGGGAGCTCATCGAGAGCGACGACGGTGTGCTCGCCATCGGCTCCGGAGGCGACTTCGCCCTCGCGGCCGCGCGGGCGCTGGTGACCGAGACAGGGAGGTCCGCGCGCGACATCTGCCAGCGGTCGCTCGAGATCGCGGCCGACATTTGCGTCTTCACCAATCGCAACATCACGATCCTCGAACTCGGTGAGAAGTGAGAAGTGTGGAGTGAGAAGTGTGACCGCTGCTGGCGCACATCTCCACTTCTCACTCCTCACACCTCACTCCTCACTTTGTGGGCCTCATGACCGAGCCGACCGCACCAAAGATCCCCGATCCGCTCCCCTGGCTGGAAGAGATGCCGCCGCGGCAGATCGTGGCGGAGCTTGACCGGTATATCATCGGGCAGGGGGCGGCGAAGAAGGCGGTCGCGATCGCCATCCGCAATCGGTGGCGCCGGATGCAGACCCCCGAGGCGATCCGGGACGAGATCACGCCCTACAACATCATCATGATCGGGCCCACCGGGGTCGGGAAGACCGAGGTGGCGCGCCGCCTGGCGCGTTTGGCCGGCGCTCCCTTCCTCAAGGTCGAGGCGTCCAAGTTCACCGAAGTCGGCTATGTCGGCCGCGACGTCGAGTCGATGATCCGCGAGCTGGTGGACGTGGCCATCACGATGGTCCGCACCGAGCGGGAGGACGACGTCTGGCCCCAGGCCGAGGAGAAGGCAGAGGCCCGCCTGCTCGACCTGCTGCTCCCGGCGCCACCGACCCCGGCCGCGCCGGAGGACCCGGAGACCGCGCGCCGGGCCAAGGCGCGGGAGAAACTCCAGGTCGATCTGAAGGAAGGAAAGCTCGACGAGCGGGAGGTCGAGGTGGAGCTCGCGCCGCAGAGCTACCCGATGCCCGACTGGGGCGGCCCCCCCGAAGGGAGCCAGGACCCCGGCTTCAACATGGGGGAGTGGCTGCAGGAGATGCTCCCCAAGCGGAAGAAACGCCGCACGGTGAAGGTGCCCGACGCCCGCCGGATCATGGTGGACGAAGAGCTCCGCAAGATGGTCGACATGGACGATGTGGTGAACGAGTCGCTCGACCGGGTGGAGAACCACGGCATCGTCTTCATCGACGAGATCGACAAGATCGCGGGCGAACGGAGCACCACCGGTCCCGATATCAGCCGAGAAGGGGTACAGCGCGACCTGCTGCCGATCGTCGAGGGGAGCACGGTGCAGACCCGCTACGGCTACATCCGCACCGACCACATCCTCTTCATCGCGGCGGGGGCGTTCCACGTCTCCAAGCCCTCCGACCTGATCCCCGAGCTGCAGGGGCGCTTCCCGATCCGGGTGGAGCTCACCCCGCTCACCGAGGAGGACTTCGTCCGGATCATGACCGAACCGGAGAACGCGCTCACCAAGCAGTACCAGGCGCTGGTGACGGCGGAGGGGAGCACCCTCGAGTTCACTACCGAGGG